>NZ_JAVHLH010000066.1:1661-11818 GCF_031082345.1 Brevundimonas sp.
GCTATCTGAAGGTCACGGTGGACACCGATTTCGGCCCGGCCGAGCAGGAGATCCTGTTCCCGCCGAACCCGGGCTCGATCTACCACATGACCAAGACCCAGGACGCCCTGCTGTTCCAGTTCTACGCCAAGAACGACGGCGTCCGGATCACCGACCTGCACCAGGGCATCGTCTGGGGCGCCCAGACCGAGGAGACGCGCCAGGACGAGCGGCTGATCAACCGCTTCGACTATGACGGCGACTACGGCACGGTGCTGAACCGCTTCCTGATGCAGGCGGCGGTCGGCTATCCGCTGACGGTGCACGGCACCGGCGGGCAGACGCGGGCCTTCATCCACATCCAGGATACGGTCCGCTGCGTCGAGCTGGCGCTGAAGAACCCGCCGAAGGCCGGCGAACGGGTCAAGATCCTCAACCAGATGACCGAGAGCCGGCGCGTCCGCGATCTCGCCGCCCTGATCGCCGACATGACCGGGGCCGAGGTCCACAACGTCCCCAACCCGCGCCAGGAAGCCGACGAGAACGAGCTGATCGTCGCCAACGACCAGTTCCGCGAACTGGGCCTCAAGCCGATCACCCTGGCCGAGGGGCTGATGCAGGACGTCACCGAGATCGCCCGGCGCTACGCCCACCGCGCCGACCTGACCAAGGTGCCTTGCGTCTCGACCTGGAACAGCAAGCGGGCCGACGCGCTGAAGGTCGAACCGGTCGTGGTCGCGCCCCCGGCCGGCGCCCCCTCCCCCGTCCGCGTCCTGTCGGCCTGATCGCAGAGGGATGGAGTCCGGCGTCGCCCCTCCGAGACTGCTGATCTTCGGCGGCGGCTGGCTGGGACAGGCGGCGGCGCGGGAAGCGGTGCGCCGGGGCGGTCGCGCCGCCCTGACCAGCCGTGATCCCGAAACCCGAAAGCGGCTCGAGGCTGACGGATTCGCGGCGCTCGACCCGGCCGACGACCGCGCGCTCGACCGCGCCGTCGGCGAGGCCAACGCCATTCTCGTCACCGCCCCGCCCGAGAGCGACGGCTGCCCCGGACTGAAGCGGTTGATCCCCGCCGTCACGCGCACCGGCGCCTGGCCCGACTGGATCGGCTATGTCTCCTCGACGGCGGTGTACGGCGACCGGGCCGGCGGCTGGGCCTTCGAGGACGATGCGCTCAACGCCGCCTCGCTGGAGGGCGCCCGCAGGGTCCGGGCCGAGCGCGACTGGCTGGAGGCGGGTCAGGGCATGGGGCTGACGGTGCAGGTCTTCCGCCTGCCCGCCCTCTACGGCCCCGGCCGCTCGCCGGTCGACCGGCTGCGCGCCGGCACGGCCCGCATCGTCCGCAAGCCCGGCCAGGTGTTCAACCGCGTCCATGTCGATGACGCCGTCTCGGGCCTGTTCGCCTCCATGGCCCGGCCCCGGCCCGGCGCGGCCTACACCCTGTGCGACGATGAACCCGCGCCGGCCGACGTGGTCATGGCGGGGGCGGCGCAGCGGCTGGGCCTGCCGCGGCCGCCCGAGGTCGATCTGGACGACCCGTCGGTGTCGGACGGCATGCGGCGGTTCTATCTGGACTCGAAACGCCTCTCGAACGCCCGCGCCAAGGCCGAACTGGGCTGGCGGCCGAAATATCCGAGCTGGCGTGAGGGGCTGGAGGCGATGCTGGACGACGGCGCGACATAGGCGACATCGGGCCGATACATTTCCGGCCATACATCCGCGACATCGGCGCCCACGACATGGTCGACATGCGGGACAAACGCGACATCGACCCTCTCCCGGCGCCAATCGACATTCGGCAGTCTCCCTGGCGCCCCTCCGCGCCCGTCATTCCGGGGCCGCGTAGCGGAACCCGGAACCCAGGAGATCGGCCCGGGGGGGTCGCGGCGCGGCCAGGGCCGGTTTCCGGACGCCTGGGTTCCGGGTTCTGTTCCCGGCTACGCCGGTCCCAGCCCCGGAATGACGGGATGGGAGGAACGCGAACGGCCCCGGTTGAAGGTCGATTGGACCTAGAACGGCAGCAGATTGCGCTGGCGGCTGTAGGCCATGGTGCCGACGTTGGCGCCGAGGCGCAGGCCGACGCCGGTACGGATCGGGGCCAGGACGATGCCGTCGGCGCGCTGGTAGTTCACCCCCACGCCGCCGACCAGATAGGCCGAGCCCTCGACCCCCGGGTAGCGGCGGTAGAGCATGTCGGGGTGGTAGAGGCCGTAGACCAGGGTGAAGACCCGGCTGGCGTTGCCGCCGACGTCCCAGCCGATCGAAATGCCCTGCCAGAACACCTCCTGCGAGGCCGACAGGTCCTTCATGTGCAGGGCGCCGCGGCCGTAGCGCAGGCCGACGCCGGCGGCGCCCGAGCCCTCCTCGCCCGCAATATAGGCGGTCGGGCGGTCGCCCTGGTCGGCGAAGATCCGCTCGATGGCGGCGCCGATGGCCTCGGCGGCGATGCCCAGCTCGCGCGACCCGGCTGCGATCAGTTCGTCGGCGGTGTAGGCCGGGGCGTCCTGATCCGAGCGGATCGGATAGTTGGGATCCGAGGCGGGGGCGGTGGCGCAGGCGGACAGGCCCGAGGCCCCGGCGGTGGCGGCGAGACCGGAAAGGATCAGCTGGCGACGATGCATGGCGATGGCTCCGAAGGCGGGGACGGTCCGCCCGACTCGCGCGGGCGCTTGCCGGCACCGTCACCGCTCTTTGAGTCAGCCTTGCGGCGGCAAGGTTAACGCAACCTTTCCCGCCCCTCATCCACCAGCCGGCCCTGCGTTGGCCGAGGAGGTCAGATGGGCGACGCGCCGGGGTGGTCGCCCGCGGAATCCTCACCACCGGTGAGACTGCAAGGCCGCCGTGGAACTGGCCTTCGCCAACGGGGCTTCGCTGGAGAACCCGGTCGGCGGCTTCAGCGACCGGTCAGCTGGCGGGGCATGACAACGCTTTAACGTGACAGCGGAGAGGTAGACATTAGGAGGCGCGGAGGCCGCGTCGGACACGAGGAGCGGCGCCGTTCGACGGGATCCCAGGGGGACGAGGAAATGAGACGACTGATCCGGCTGCTGGCCACCGGCGTGACCGCCGCCCTTTGGGCCGGAAGCGTCCATGCCCAGACCGCCGCCTCCGCCGAGGGGTGGCGGCAGCTCGCCCGGGCCGACCTGGACGCCGCCCACGCCCTGATCCTCGAAAACCACCCCGGGGCCGTCCCGGAGCTCGGCGACGAGTCCTTCCGGCAGCGGATGCGGCTCGGCTATGACACCGCCCTGGGCCGCATCCCCGCCGTCGACGGCTATGCCGGCTACACCGCCGTCCTCGCCGGGTTCGCCACCTCGTTCGGCGACGAACATGTCTGGTCGAACCCGAGGCTGCGGGGCGTTCCCTACGCCTGGGCCGGGCTGGTCATGACCCGACGCGGGGGAACCTGGGTGGTCGCCGCCCGGGACGGCGACGACCAGAGCCTCGTCGGGGCCCGGCTGGCGTCCTGCGACGGCGAGCCGGCCGAAGCCGTGGCGGCCGCCCGCCTGGCCTTCCGCGTGTCCGCGCCGGTCGAGGCCCAGTACATCGCCCACGGCGGCTTCATGTTCGTCGACGACGGCAACCCGTTCCTTTCCCGGCCGCGGACCTGCGTGTTCGAGTCAGCGGACGGCCCGGTCAGCGTCGAGATGGAATGGCGGCCCGTCGCCACGCCTCGCCTGGCCGAGGCGCTGAATGCGGCGGCGGGCGGAGCGCGGGCCGGCTTCGGGGTCCGCCGCAGCGGCGACCAATGGTGGATCGCCATGGAGCGCCTGTCGGATGAGGCCGCCGCCGTGGTGGACAGCTTCGAGGCCCAGGCCCCGGACTGGCGCGACAGCCCCGCCCTGGTGATCGACCTGCGCGGCAACGGCGGCGGCGACTCGCGCCACGGGCGGCGGCTGGCGGATGTCATCTACGGCGCCGACCATACGGCGGCCCGGCTGCGCGGCGGAACGGCCTGCGCGGCGCTGTGGCGGGCCTCGCCCGGCAACGCCGCCCATGTGCGCGCCTTCGCGGCCCGGGCGCAGGATCCCCAGACGGCCCGCTACTACGAGACCCTGGCCGACGACATCGACCGGGCCATCGCCGAGGGGCGACCGTTCGACGAGCCGGTTCCGGACTGCGCGCCCGGCGAACCGACGGCGGCCGCGGCGCCGGCGCCAGCCTATCAGGGCCGGGTCTTCATCGTGACCGACCATGCCTGCTTCAGCTCGTGCCTGCTGATGGTGCGCGACTTCCGGACGCTGGGCGCCACCCATGTCGGCGAAGCGACCAATGTGTCGACGCGCTACATGGAGGTGCGCGAGATCGTCCTGCCGTCCGGGCTGACGAATTTCAGCACCCTGCAGAAGGTCGCCATCGGCGGAGACGCGGACATCGGACCGTTCACGCCCGAGCACGTTTTCCCGGGACAGATGAGCGACACGACGGCGCTGGAGGCCTGGATCGCCGGGCTCCCGCCGCAACCCTGATACGACGGCCGCAGGGCCGGCGCGTCAGGTCCGGAGCGAGCCGCCGGCCTTGCCCGCCGCCGCCACGACCTTGGCCGACAGGGCCTCGATCTCGGCCTCGGTCAGGGTCGCCTCGCGGGGCTGGATGACCACCTCGAGCGCCACCGACTTCTGGCCCTCGGCCACGCCCGCGCCGCGGTAGACGTCGAACACCCGGACCTCGGCGATCAGGGCCTTGTCGGCGCCGGACACGGCCCGGACGAGGTCGCCGGTCGCCCGGCCCTCTTCCACCACGAAGGCGAAGTCGCGGGTCAGAGGCATCAGCGGGGCCAGCGAGGCGGCGCCGCGCGCCTTGGTGGCCTTGCCGCGCGGCTCGGGCACGGCGTCGATCACGATCTCGAAGGCCAGCATGGGGCCGTCGGCGTCCAGCGCCTTGAGCACGCGCGGGTGCAGGGCGCCGAACTCGGCCATGACATTCTTCGGACCCAGTTGCAGCCGGGCCGAGCGGCCGGGGTGCCACCAGTCGCGGTTCTGGCCTTGGGCCAATTGCAGCGACGCGGTCGGCGCGCCGATTTCGTCCAGCAGGGCGATCAGGTCGCCCTTCAGGGCGAACAGGGCGTCCTCGGCGCCGCCGCCCCAGTGGCGCGCGGACCGCGGCGCGACCAGACCGGCGATAACGGTGCGCTGGCCGGTGGGGCTGTCGTCCAGATAGATCGGGCCGATCTCGAACAGGGCCGCGTCCGGGTGGCCGCGGTCGGCGTTGCGCGCCGCCGCCTGGATCAGATTGGGCAGGGTCGAGGGCCGCATGCAGTCGAGGTCGGCCGCGATGGGATTTTCGACCACCAGCCGGTCATCCCCGCCGCCGAACAGGGCCGCGGTCGACTGTTTGGTGAAGGACCAGGTCACGGCCTCGGCGTAGCCCATGGCCGCCAGCGCGCGGCGGGCGGCGCGCACCCGCGCCTGACGCGGACTGAGCACGCCCTTCGACGGGGCGCCGAGGTCGGGCAGCGGGGTCGAGGGCAGCTCGCCATAGCCCTCGATGCGGGCGACCTCCTCGACCAGATCGGCCGGGCCCTCGACGTCGCGCCGCCACGACGGCGGGGTCACGGTCCACGGAGTCCCGCGCGCGACCTCGAAACCGAGCCGGGTCAGGATTTCGGCGATGCGGTCGTCATCGAGCGACAGGCCGGTCAGCGATCCGACCCGGGCCGGGTCGAAGGCGAAGGCCGACGGATTGGCCGGCGCCTGTCCGGCCACCACGATCCCGGACGGCTCGCCGCCGCACAGATCGAGGATCAGCTTCGTCGCCAGCTCCAGCCCCGGAACCACCGAGGCCGGGTCGACGCCGCGCGCGAAGCGGTACTGGGCGTCGGAGTTGATCGTCAGGGAGCGGCCGGTCTGGGCCGTCAGGATCGGATCGAACCAGGCGCATTCGACGAAGACGTCGACCGTCTCGTCCGAACATCCGGTGGACTCGCCGCCCATGATGCCGCCCAGGCCGATCGGCCGCTCGCCGGCGGCGTCCGAGATCACGCACATCGACGGGTCGATCGTATAGGTCTTGCCGTCCAGGGCGATCAGATGCTCGGACTGGCCGCCCTCCTGCTCCGGCGTCCCGGCCGCGACCTGGCCGGCGCGCACGACGATCTCGCTCCCGACCAGCTTGGCCCTGTCGTAGACGTGCAGCGGCCGGCAGCGGTCGTAGGCGATCAGGTTGGTGACATCGACCAGGCGGTTGATGGGCCGCAGGCCGATGGCGGTCAGCCGCCGCTGCAGCCACTCGGGCGAAGGGCCGTTGCTGACGCCGCGGATCAGACGCCCCGCGAACACCGGACACATCTCCGGCGCCTCGATCCGCACCGAGATCGGCGACGGGAAGGCTCCGGGCACGGGCATCACGGACGGGGTCTGAAGCTGGCCCAGGCTGGCGGCGGCCAGGTCGCGCGCGATGCCGGCCACGCCCAGCCAGTCGGCCCGGTTGGGGGTGACCTCGAAATCGATCACCGGCTCGGCCCCGAACACGCCGGCAGCGGGGGTTCCGACCGTCAGATCGTCGGCCAGATCGAGGATGCCGTCGCTGTCGCCGGCCAGCTCAAGCTCGGCGGCCGAGCACAGCATGCCGTGCGAGACCACGCCCCGCACCGGCTTCTCGACCAGCGTCACGCCCAGCCCCGGCACATAGGCGCCAATGGGGGCGTAGATGGTGGTCAGGCCCGCCCGCGCATTCGGCGCGCCGCAGACGATCTCCTTCATCCCGTCGACGGTGTCGACCTGGCAGACCTGCAGCCGGTCGGCGTTGGGATGGCGTTCGGCCGAGACGATCCGCGCCACGGTGAACGGCGCCAGGGCCGCGACGGGGTCGTGAACCTCCTCGACCTCGAGCCCGGCCATGGTCATGGCCTCGGCCACGTCCGCGACCTCCGCGTCCGTCTCGAGATGGTCCTTCAGCCAGGAGAGGGTGAATTTCACGCCGACGGCTCCGGCGACGACGCGAGCTCCGACAGCGGTTTGACGCCGGCCTGAAGCTCCTCGATCAGCGCGTCCGAGCCGGTGAAGCCGACCTGGACGAAACGGCACCGGATGAAGCGGCAATTGGACATGCCGACCACGCCCGCCATCTTGGTCTGACCGACGGGTCGATAGAGCAGGGTCCGGATGTCGGAGGTCGCGCCCATGGCGCAGCTTTCGAAGACGGTGCCGTTCATCACGGCCATCACCGCCGGCCCCTCGATCACACAGTCGGTGAAGGTCTTGCCGTCGATGAACATCTGGTCCGCGTTCCAGTGCTGCACGGCCAGCGACGGCAGCCAGACGGCTTCCTTCTCGAAGCTGGTGCGTGCCACCAGGGCGCGGCCGGCGGCTTCCTCGGCGGACATGCCGTCGGTCGGGGCGGTCGTTTGGTCGGTCATGGCTGCGGTCTCTCGATCTCTTTCTGGCGTCAGTCGGCGGTGGCGACCTGCTCGACCAGCATCCGCAGCAGGTCTTCGCCGCCGGTGATGCCGAGCGTGTGGAACTGGCAGTTCCGGAAGGTGCAGTCGCGGACCGGGATCGCGCCGATCGCCTTCTGGCCGCTCACCGGGCGGAACAGCATGTTGCGCAGGTCGCCGCCGGTCGGGCCGAAATTGACGCCTTCGAAATGGACGCCCTCGAGCACCAGCATCACCGCCGGCCCCTCGATGAAGCAGTCGGTGAAGGTGCGGCCCTCGATGATCGCCCCGCCGCCGTTCTGGATGTTGGCGCGGTAGAGGTCGAACAGGGCGAAATGGCCGCCGTTGATCGCCGTCGCGCGCGGATCCATCTCGCGCGACTCGGTTGGCCGGGGCGGGGTTTGGTCGATGGCCATCAGGACAGTCCGCTTGCAGGGTTGGGCGCCGCGAAGGCGGAGAAGCCGTAGTGGGCCAGCCACCGGGTGTCGGCCTCGAACATCGGGCGCAGGTCCGGGATGCCGTATTTCAGCATGGCCAGGCGATCGACGCCCATGCCGAAGGCGAAGCCCTGGAACTCGTCCGGGTCGATGCCGCAGTTCCGCAGCACGTTCGGATGGACCATGCCGCAGCCGAGGATCTCCATCCAGCTGTCGCCCTGGTTCAGCTTCAGCTCCCCGCCCGAGCGGTCGCAGCGGATGTCCATCTCGGCCGACGGCTCGGTGAAGGGGAAATGGTGCGGGCGGAAGCGGGCGTCGACGTCATCCACTTCGAAGAAGCGGGCCACGAAGGTCTCCAGCGTCCACTTCAGATGGCCCATGTGGATGTCGCGATCGATCACCAGCCCCTCGACCTGATGGAACATCGGCGTGTGGGTGGCGTCGCTGTCTTTCCGGAAGGTCCGGCCCGGGGCGATGATCCGGATCGGCGGCTTTTGCGTCATCATGGTGCGCACCTGCACCGGGCTGGTGTGGGTGCGCAGCACCTTGCGCTCGCCGGTGACCGGGTCGGGCTGGAGGAAGAAGGTGTCGTGCATCTCCCGCGCCGGGTGTTTGGGCGGGAAATTCAGAGCCGTGAAATTATGGAAGTCGTCCTCGATGTCCGGGCCTTCCGCCACCGCGAAGCCCATTTCGGCGAACAGGGCGATCATCTCGTCCATCACCTGCATGGTCGGATGGACCGAGCCCTTGCGGCGCGGGCGCGGCGGCAGGGTCAGGTCGAGGTGCTCGGCCTTCAGCCGGGCGTCCAGCTCGGCCGCCTCCAGCCCGGCCTTCTTCGCCGTCAGCGCCGCCTGCACCCGGTCGCGCAGGCCGTTGATCATCGGCCCGCGCTCGCGCCGCTCGTCGGGGCTCATCGCCCCCATGCCCTTGAGCAGGCCGGAGATCGAGCCCTGTTTGCCGAGGGCCGCGACGCGCAGCGCCTCGACGTCGGCGGCGGTCTCCGCCGAGCCGATGGCGTTGATCAGATCGAGTTCGAGCTGGTTCAGGTCGGTCATGGTCGCAGTCGTCTAGCGGGCCGGAGCGGTTTCGTCACCCGGTCAGGCGTCGCTTGATCAGTTCCGCGCCTCATAGGCGTCCATGATCCACTTCGGAGGATCGGGCTCCCAGCGGATCGGCCGGCCCTCGCTGAAGGTCCAGCGGTGCAGCCAGGACACGCCATTGGCCCGCACATAGTCGTCGGCGTGGCTGTAGATCGGGTCGGCCAGGGCCTCGTCCAGCGGCACGAAGCGATAGCCCCGCGCCTGGTAGAGGGCATGGATGCGCGGATACCAGTCCCGGTTCAGCGTGTGGGCGTGAAGCAGCAGCACCTGGGCCGGCTCACGGCCGCCCGCCAGTTCGGCGCTGTAGGGCTCCCAGTGATCCAGCACCGCCGTCATGTGCGCCACATAGGCCTCGCCGATCCGGGTCTGCAGCGCTTCGTCGCCGGCGGCTTCGGCGTCGCGGTACAGGGCGGCGAACATCCAGTCGTTGTTGTCGATCGTCACTGGCGCGACCGTATAGCCCCGCGCCGCCAGTCCGGCGGCGATGGCGGCCTTCTTCTCCGGCGTCTCCCCGGTGAAAAGATACGGATGGCGGTAGAAGACCAGCGACCGCCCTCTCGCCTCCAGCACGGCGCGGGTCGCGGGCGCGCCCCGGTCGACGTCGGCCAGATAGGCCTCGACCGTGGTCCGGTGGATGTTGATGTGGCTGAAGGTGTGGTTGCCCATGTCCAGCCCGGCGTCGAGCCAGACGTTCAGCAGGGCCGGCAGCAGTTCGGCGCGACGCTCATCGCAGACCTTGCCCTCGTTGACGAAGACGGCCGCCCGCGTGTCCAGCGGCCTCAGCATGGCGACGAAGTCTTCCGTCAGCGCCATGGCCTGCGCCGGATCGCACAGCACGGCGTCGGGGGCCTGATATGGCAGGTCGTCGAAGGTCACGGCGACGGCGCGCTGGGCGGCGGCGGGCCCGGCGAGGCAGGACAGAACGGCGGCGATGAGGAGCGGGCGCAGGGTCATGGCCAGACCCTAGCCATCCCGCCCCTGTTACGGCAACGCTCGCCGGGTCCGCGCCGGCGGCGCTCAGTCGTTGAGGACGAAGGTCACCTTCATATTGACCCGGTACTCGACGATCTCGCCGCCCTTGACGATGACCTTCTGCTCCTGGACCCAGGCGCCCTCGACGTTCTTCAGGGTCTTGTCGGCGCGGGCGATGCCCTTCTTCAGCGCATCCTCGAAGCTGACGGAGGATGAGGCGGTGATCTCGGTGACCTTGGCGACGGACATGGCGGACTCCTGGTTTCGGGCAGCCGCCGGGTTATGGCGACGCTTCCC
>NZ_JAVHLH010000067.1 GCF_031082345.1 Brevundimonas sp.
CGGCGGCCTGGTCGGCCTCGCCCCGGCGGGCGGCGAGGATTTCCTCGGCGGATTCGCGGTCGACGGCCGTGTCGTAGAGGCCGCGCACCGGGCTGGCGGCCATGACGGCGGCGCGCTCGGCGTCGGTGGCGGGGCCGAGACGGCTGTCGGGCGGACGGATCATGGTGCGGGCGACCACTTTGGGCGCGCCCTTTTCGTCGAGGGTCGAGACCAGAGCCTCGCCGACGCCGAGCGACTGGATGGCCTCGGCGGTGTCGAAGGCGGGGTTGGGGCGGAAGCTGTCCGAAGCCGCCTTCAGACCGCGCTGCTCGGTCGGGGTGTAGGCGCGCAACGCATGCTGGATGCGGTTGCCGAGCTGGGCCAGGACGCTGTCGGGGATGTCGGCCGGGTTCTGGGTGACGAAATAGACCCCGACCCCCTTGGAGCGAATCAGCCGCACCACCTGCTCGACCTTTTCGCGCAGGGCGTCGGGGGCGTCGGTGAACAGCAGATGGGCCTCGTCGAAGAAGAAGACGAGGCGGGGTTTGTCGGGGTCGCCGACCTCGGGCAGCTGTTCGAACAGTTCCGACAGCAGCCACAGCAGGAAGGCGGCGTAGAGGCGCGGGCTGGACATCAGCCGGGTGGCGTCCAGCACATTGACCTGGCCGCGGCCGTCCAGGCCGGTGCGCATCATGTCCTCCAGCCGCAGGGCCGGCTCGCCGAAGAAGGCCTTGCCGCCCTGCTGCTCGAGCTGGAGCAGCGAGCGCTGGATGGCGGCGATGGAGGCGGGGGCGACATGACCGACCTCGCGGCCGATGCGCTCGGCGTTCTCGCCGACATGGGCCAGCAGGGCGCGCAGGTCGTCGAGATCGAGCAGCAGCAGGCCTTCCTTGTCGGCGACGTGGAAGACCACCGACAGCACGCCCTCCTGGACGTCGTTGAGGTTGAGCATGCGGCCGAGCAGCAGGGGGCCGATCTCGCTGACCGTGGTGCGGATCGGATGACCCTTCTCGCCGTACAGGTCCCAGAACACGGTCGGCGCCGCCTTCGGCTGCAGCGTCAGCCCCATGCCCGCCGCCCGGGCCAGCAGCTTGTCATTGGGCGAGCCCGGCACGCAGATGCCCGACAGGTCGCCCTTCACGTCGGCGCAGAACACCGGCACCCCGGCGTCGGAGAAGCCCTGGGCCATGATCTGCAGGGTCACGGTCTTGCCCGTGCCGGTGGCGCCGGCGACCACGCCGTGGCGGTTGGCGCGGTGCAGCAGCAGGACTTCGGCCTGCCCGCCGTCGTCCGTCGGGGACTGGCCGAGGAACAGGCCGGGGGCGGGATCGGCGCCGTCAGTCATGGGGGGAACTCCTGAACAGGATCGGCGCTCATGCTCTACCGGCCGGCTTGACGGTTCAAGGCCGATTGACGCCGACGCCGGGGACCTTGACCATATGCCGATGAGATCACCGATCAGCCTGCCGACATCGACCGTGGCCCGCAACGCGCTGGTGGCGGTCGCCGTGGTCGCGAGCGGGGCGGCGGTCTACTGGCTGGCGGACATCCTGACGCCGCTGGCCATGGCCATCTTCCTGCTGATCATGATCGACGGGCTGAAGCGGTTCATCGAGGAGCGGACGCCGGTCCCGTCGCACCTGGCCGGGGCCGCGGCCCTGATCGTCGTCATCCTCGGCTTCTTCGCCTCGATCGCCATCATCGCCAACGGCGCGTTGAACTTCTTCGACGAAGCCTCGGGCGTGACCGCCGGCATCGGCCCCCGGCTGGACCAGATCATCCGCGACGTCTCGCTGTTGTTCGGGGTGGAAGCCGCGCCGACGGCCTCGGAGCTGGTCGCCCAGCTGGATATCCGCAGCTATCTGGCCGTATTCGCGAAACAGGCCCAGGGCGTGGTCACCGGGTCCGTGTTCGTGATGATCTACCTCGCCTTCCTGCTGGCCTCCCAGGCCGGGTTCAGGCGCAAGCTGGTCGGCATGTTCCCCGACCGCACCGCGCGCGGCGAGGCGCTGGAGGTGTTCCACAGGGTCCGCGGCGGCGTCGAGGGTTATCTGTGGGTGCAGACGGTGACGGGCGTACTGATCTGCGCGGCGGCCTGGATTCTGATGCGCGCCGTCGGACTGCAGAACGCCGAGTTCTGGACCTTCGTCATCTTCATCGTCGGCTTCATCCCGGTGCTGGGCGGGGCCGTGGCCGGCCTGGTCCCGCCGCTGTTCGCCCTGGTGCAGTTCGAGAGCTACTGGCCGGCGGCCATCCTGCTGATCGGCCTGCAGATCATCCTGTTCATCAGCGGCAATCTGATCCAGCCGCGCATGCAGGGCGACAACCAGAATATCGACCCGGTGGTGGTGCTGTTGTCGCTGGCCTTCTGGGGCAAGGTCTGGGGGGTGGTCGGCATGTTCCTGTCGACCCCGCTGGCGGTCATGGCCATGGCCATCCTGGCCGAGTTCAAGGGCTCGCGCTGGATGGCCATCCTGCTGTCCGGAGACGGCGAGCCCTATGCCGACGCGGAGGCCGAGAAACCGTCGGCGCAACGCCGCGTCAACCCGCCGCAGCCGAAGGACCGTTGAGGCCGTTTCATCGCCCTTGATTGGCCACAACCGGCGCCTATCTCAGCCCTGTCGCCGCGGCTCCCCTCCCCCCAAGGCCGCGGCGCCGAGATCGGCGCCACCCCTCCCCCTCCTGGGCGCCGGTCCGAACAGGCCGCCGGATGAAAGTCCGGCGGCCTTGTCGTTTCCGGCCGCCGCCGGCTCGCCCGGTGCGAAAACATCACATGTTTCGAGCTGAGTGGCCGGAAGGCCACATATCAGCGTCCGATCAGGAACAGCCCGCCGGGCGCTTCGTTGGAGCGGCCGGAGGAGGGGGCTCATCCGAAGGACACCATCTGCATGTTGAAGATTTTCTCCGCCGCCTCCGCGGCGCTGCTGCTGACCGGCGTCGCCGCGCCCGCCCTGGCCCAGACCGCCCCCGACTGGTCCGGCCCCTACATCGGCGTGTTCGGCGGCTTCGTTCAGCCGCGGGACGACAAGAACGAAACCCTGCGGTTCGATCGCGACCTCGACGGTTCCTATAACGATACGGTCACGACCGCCGGCGGCGCCGACGCTTTCGGCCCCGGCTACTGCGGCGACCAGGCCAGCGGCGGCCCGGTCCCTTGCGACCGCGACGGCGCGGGCGTCGAGGGCGGCGTTCGCGTCGGCTATGACATGCAGTTCGGCCGCTGGGTCGTCGGCGCGGTCGGCGAACTGGCCGGAACGGACGTCGAGGACAGCGTCACCGGCTTCAGCACCACCCCGGCCTATTACAGCTTCACCCGCAATCTCGAGCACACGGCCGCCCTGCGCGCCCGCGTCGGCTATGTGGCCGGACCGGCCCTGATCTACGCCACGGGCGGCGCCGCCTACGGCAAGATCGAAAACAAGTTCGCCACCGACAACGCCGCCAACAGCTTCACGGTGACCGCGGACGAGGACGACGCCGACGGCTACCAGTTCGGCGGCGGCGTGGAATGGCGTCTGGCCCCCAGCCTGACCGTGACGGCCGAGTATCTCTATTCGGATCTCGAGACGGGGGATTACAACATCCGCGTCGCCGGCAACGGGACGACGCCGGCCGCCAACCCGTTCATCCTGGCCCCGAACACGACGGGGACGGACATGATCCGCTCGAACGACTCGTTCAAGACCCACGCCTTGCGGCTGGGCATGAACGTCCGCTTCTAGGTCGCGGCGACACGCCCGATGCGTCTGGCGAGGCCGGTCCCGGAAGGGGCCGGCTTTCGTCGTTTTGGGGCTTCCCGCCGGCGCCGGCCTGCCCTAGTGGAGCCGGGTCGGGCGGACGGCTTGCCGAAGCGGCGAAGCGGCCTAGTCTGACGTCCTCGGCGGCCGGTCAGCGGCCGCGTTCCGCAAGAGAGCCCTTCATGCCCGGCGCCTCCGCCCCCTCGCTCCCTCAGGCGATCACCCTGGAGGCGCTGGAGGCGAGTTTCGTATCCGCGGTCGGTGGCGCCTGGAGCGACGCGGCCCGCTCCTACCTGGCCCAGGCCCACGACGACTATGTCGCCGACGAGACGCCCGAACTGGGCGGGGCCGACCTGGCCCACCTGCTGGCCTCGGTGTGGAAGTCGGCGGCGGGGCGCACCCCGGGCGACGCCGCCCTGATCACTCTTGGCCCGGTGACCGGCGTCGACGGCCGGTCGGCGGGCTACGACGCCATCGCCATCATCCAGGACGACCGGCCCTTCCTCGTCGACAGCGTCATGGGCGAGCTGGCCGAGGCCGGGGTCACGGTGCGCTCGATGTTCCACCCGATCGTGGAGATGGAGGGCGTCCGCACCTCGCTGATCGTCGTGGTCATCGATCCGGCCCCGCAGGAGCGGCGCGACGCCCTCGGCGAGAGCCTGGCCGCGACCATGGCCGACGTGCGCGCGGCGGTCTCGGACCATGCCGCGATGAACGCCCTGATGGCCCGCTCGATCGCCCATCTGGAA
Organism: Brevundimonas sp.; assembly: GCF_031082345.1. Taxonomy (GTDB): domain Bacteria; phylum Pseudomonadota; class Alphaproteobacteria; order Caulobacterales; family Caulobacteraceae; genus Brevundimonas. Next base: position 4,466 of record NZ_JAVHLH010000067.1, read on the forward strand.
GCCGGCCCGCCCGGGGTCGACCCGGACGTCCTGGCCGAGAACCTGGCCTTCCTGCGTTGGCTGGAGGCGGACCATTTCGTCTTCCTCGGGGCCCGGGACTACGACTATCCGCGGACGAAGGACGGCGGCTACGAGGCCGAGGCCCCGCTGTCGCAGTCCGGAGACGGGCTGGGCGTGCTGGCCGATCCGGAACGGACCGTGCTGCGCCGCGCCAATGAGCCGGCCGTCCTGACCCGGTCGATGAAGAAGCAGCTGAACCTGTCCGAGCCGGTGACCGTGGCCAAGGCCAACGCCCGCTCGCGGGTGCACCGCCGGGCCTATATGGACTACATCGGGGTCAAGCGGTTCGGGTCGGACGGCAAGCCGTCGGGCGAGACCCGCTTCGTCGGCCTGTTCACGGCCGAGGCCTATGACAAGACCGCCAATGAGGTGCCGCTGCTGCGCCGCAAGGTGGCCAACGCCCTGGCCCGGGCCGACAAGGCCGCCGGGTCGCACAGCCACAAGCGGCTGAAGAACATCCTCGAGAACTATCCGCGCGACGAACTCTTCCAGATCGGCGAGGACGAGCTGCTGGAGATCGCGCTGGGCATCCTGCACCTGCACGACCGGCCGCGGATCAAGAGCTTCACCCGCAAGGACCCGTTCGACCGCTTCGTCTCGGTGCTGACCTTCATCCCGCGCGAGCGCTTCAATCCGGCCGTCCGGGAACGGATCGGCCGCATCCTGGCCAATGCCTGGGGCGGGCGGCTGTCGGCCTGGTATCCGCAGCTGTCGGACCAGCCGCTGGTGCGCATCCACTATATCATCGGGGTCACGCCGGGCGATCATCCGTGTCCGGATCCGGCCGAGCTCGACGCCGAGATCGCCGAGGCCGGGCGCAGCTGGGTCGACCGGTTCGAGACCGCCCTGCGCGCCGCCGACGTCGACGACGTCCAGGTCGGACCGCTCAGCGCCCGCTGGGCCTGGGCCTTCGGGGCCGGCTATCGCGACCGCTATGACGCCGACGAGGCCGTGCGCGACCTGCAGGCGGCCGACCGGCTGAACGCCTCGGGCCTGAACGACGGCGGCGATCCGGTGGCCGTGCGGGCCTTCCGCGCCGAGCGCGACGGGCCGCTGAATTTCCGCTTCAAGCTCTATCGCCGGGGCGCGGCGGTGCCGTTGTCGGACGTCCTGCCGATCCTCGCCGACATGGGGCTGAAGACGCTGGAAGAGTGGGGCCACTCGCTCGCGCCGCTGGGCGGGCCGGAGATCCATGTCCACGAATTCCTGCTTGAGGACCCGCGCGGGGGCGACCTGCATTTCGACGACGTGCGCGAGCCGTTCGAGGCGGCGTTCGCGGCGGTCTGGACCGGCCGCACCGAGAGCGACGGCTTCAACCGGCTGGTGGTCGAACTGGGGGTGGAATGGCGCGAGGCGGCGCTGGTCCGCACCCTGGCGCGCTACCGTCAGCAGACCGGGCTGGATCCGAGCCAGGCGGTGCAGGAAGAGGCGCTGCGCGACTATCCCGCCGTGGCCCGGGGCCTGCTGTCGCTGTTCCACGCCAAATTCGATCCGGCCGTCGGCGGCGACGTCGCGGCCCGCGAGGCGGTGGTGGCGGAGCAGTGCGACAAGCTGATCGCCCTGTTGCGCGACGTGAAGAGCCTCGACCACGATCGGGCCCTGCGGCGGATGGCCCTGCTGATCCAGGCGATCAAGCGGACCAACTATTTCCAGACCGGGCCCGACGGCGAGCCCAAGTCGCACATCTCGATCAAGATCGCCTCGCGCGAGCTGGACGACGTGCCGCTGCCCAAGCCGTTCCGCGAGATTTTCGTCTGGGCGCCGCACATCGAGGGCGTGCACCTGCGCTTCGGCCCGGTGGCGCGCGGCGGCCTGCGCTGGTCGGACCGCCGCGACGACTTCCGCACCGAGGTGCTGGGGCTGGTCAAGGCACAGCAGGTCAAGAACGCCGTCATTGTGCCGGTCGGCTCCAAGGGCGGCTTCTACCCGAAAGGCCTGCCCGCCATCGTCCGCGCCGGCGGCGACCGCGACGCCCAGCAGGCCGAGGCGATCCGGGCCTACCGGACCTTCCTGTCCGGCCTGCTCGACATCACCGACAACATCCTGGCCGACGGCTCGGTGGCGCACCCCGCCGGGGTGGTGCTGTGGGAGGGCGACGACCCCTATCTGGTCGTGGCCGCCGACAAGGGCACGGCGACCTTCTCGGACATCGCCAACGGCATTTCGGCCGATTACGGCTTCTGGCTCGACGACGCCTTCGCCAGCGGCGGATCGGTCGGCTACGACCACAAGGAGATGGGCATCACCGCCCGCGGCGCGTGGGAGGCGGTCAAGCGCCACTTCCGCGAGATGGGCAAGGACATCCAGACCGAGCCCTTCACCGTGGTCGGGGTCGGCGACATGAGCGGCGACGTGTTCGGCAACGGCATGCTGCTGTCGAAGGCCATCAAACTGGTCGCCGCCTTCGACCACCGCGACATCTTCATCGATCCGACGCCCGATCCGGCCACGAGCTGGGTCGAGCGCCAGCGGCTGTTCGAACTGCCGCGCTCGTCCTGGCAGGACTATGACGCGAAGAAGATCTCGAAGGGCGGCGGGGTCTTCCCGCGCTCGGCCAAGTCGATCGAGCTGAGCCCCGAGATCAAGGCGGCGCTCGACATCGCCGAGGACAGGCTGGATCCGGCGGCGCTGATGAAGGCCATCATGAAGGCGCCGGCCGAACTGCTCTATTTCGGCGGCATCGGCACCTATGTGAAGGCGCCGCACGAGACCGACGCCCAGGTCGGCGACAAGGCCAATGACGCCATCCGCGTCGACGGCGGCGAGGTCCGGGCCCTGGTCATCGGCGAGGGCGCCAACCTGGGCATGACCCAGGCCGGTCGCATCGCCTTTGCCCGGAACGGGGGCCGCATCAACACCGACGCCATCGACAACTCGGCCGGGGTCGATTCCTCGGACCACGAGGTCAACATCAAGATCCTGACCGGGGCGGCGATCGCCTCGGGCGCGCTGAAGGCGAAGGACCGCAACGCCCTGCTGGCCTCGATGACCGAGGAGGTCGGGCTGAAGGTGCTGGTCCACAATTACGACCAGACCCTGGCCCTCAGCCTGCAGGAGGCGGACGGCGCCGAAGCGCTGGATTCCCAGCAGCGCTTCATGCAGTGGCTCGGCGGCAAGGGTAAGTTGGACCGCAAGGTCGAGGGGCTGCCCGACGACCTCAAGCTGGCCGAGATGAAGGCGGCGGGGCAGGCGCTGACCCGGCCGGAGCTGGCCGTGCTGACCGCCTATTCCAAGATCGAGCTGTTCGACGACGTGGTCGCTTCCGACGCGCCCGACGATCCGTTCTTCCACCGCACCCTCGTGCGCTACTTCCCCGAGCCGCTCGCCAAATTCGAGGCGGACATGGAGCGGCATCGGCTGAAGCGCGAGATCATCTCGACGGTGCTGGGCAACGACATCGTCAACATGTGCGGCCCGACCTTCCCGGAGCGGCTGCGGCTGTCGGCCCAGTGCGACACCTCTGCCCTGGTCATCGCCTTCGAGGCGGCGCGGCAGGTGTTCCGGCTCGACCAGGCCTGGGACGAGGTCTCGGCGCTCGATCTCAAGGTCCCGGCGGACGCCCAGATCGCCCTCTACCGCGAGATCGCGACGGTGCTGCGCCGCCAGACCTTCTGGCTGGCCCGCCGCGCGACCCGCGCGGGCGCGTCGGTCGACGGTCTGATCGCCGCCTACCGCCCGGCGGCCGACACCCTGCGCGCCGCCGGAGGGGCGGTGCTGTCGCGGTTCGAGCAGGCCCGGCTGGAGGCCCGCATCGAAGCCTTCACCAGTTACGGCGCGCCCGCGGACATCGCCCGCGACCTGGCCATGCTGCGGCCGCTGGTGGCCACGGCGGACATCGGCGACCTGGCGCGGGAGGCGAACTGGCCCGAGCCGGCCATGGCGACCCTGTACCACCAGGTCGGCGCGGCCTTCGACTTCGACCGGTTGCGGGCCGCGGCGGGGGCGGTGCCCTCGGCGGACCATTTCGACCGGCTGGCGGTGCGCCGGATGATCGAGGACCTGATGAACGAGCAGCTCGCCCTGACCCGGGCCGTGGCGCGTTCGACGGACGCCTCGGTCGGCGCCACCGAGCTGTCGGCGGAGAAGGCGGTCGACCGCTGGATCGGGCCGCGTCAGGCGACCGTCGAGGGCGTGCGCGCCTCGGTCGACGAGATCGAGGCCTCGGGCTCGGGCTGGACCTTCGCCAAACTGACGATCGCCAACAGCGTCATCCGGGAGATCGCTTCGTCAGCAGGCTGACGAGGCGCGCCGGCCGGGCGCATTATGCGCCGGGGCGGTTGATCTGCTAGCGTGCCGGGTGTGGAAGAGGGCTGCCGATGCCGCGTAAATTCCTGGTCGTCGTGGACGACAGTCCGGAGTTCGAGGCGGCGCTGCTCTATGCGGCGCGGCGGGCGCGCTCGACCGGCGGGCGCGTGGTCATGCTGCGGATCATTCCGCCGGCGGCGTCGGACGCCCACTGGGCCGGCGTGCGCGAGGAGATCGAGCGCCAGACGCGGACCGAGGCCGAGGCCACGCTGAACGCCTGGGCCGACCAGGCGGCGGAACGCTCCGGCGCGACCCCGATGCTGCTGATCGAACGCGGCGAGCCGCAGGCCTGCATCCGCAAGGTCGTCGGCGAGGACCCTGACATCAAGATCCTGGTGCTGGCGGCGGGCTCGACCGCGCCGGGACCGCTGGTGGCGGCGGTGGTCAAACAGGGGGCGGCCTTCACCGGCCGCAAGCTGCCGGTCACCATCGTGCCGGGCGAGCTGACCGACAAGGAGATCGAGGACCTGGCGTGAGGCGGTTCTCCCTCCCCGGGACGGGGAGGGTGGCTGGCGCGCAGCGACAGCCGGGTGGGGACGGCTGATCGACCGCGGCGCAGCCCTTGCGGGCCGCCCCCACCCAGTCGTCGCTTCCGCGCCGACATCCCTCCCCGGGACGGGGAGGGAGACAGGTCCCGGGTCTTGAACGCGACGCCCGCCGGGCGCACTTACCGGTCATGTTCATCCAGACCGAAGCCACGCCCAATCCGAACGCGCTGAAATTCCTGCCGGGCCGCGAGGTTTCGGCTGAGCCGCGGGAATTCCTGACCATCGACCAGGCCGCCGTCTCGCCGCTGGCCGAGGCCCTGTTCCAGCTGGAGGGCGTCGCCGGCGTCTTCTTCGGCTCGGACTATGTCTCGGTGACGCGCGACCCGGCGGGACCGGACTGGAGTCAGATGAAGGCCCCGATCCTGGCGGGGATCATGGATCATTTCGTCTCGGGCGCGCCGCTGATGCGCGAGGGCGCGGCCGATAGCGCCGTCTCCGAGGGCGAGGACAGCGAGATCGTGGCCGAGATCAAACAGCTGCTGGACAGCCGCATCCGCCCGGCCGTGGCCCAGGACGGCGGCGACATCCTGTTCGACGGCTTCGATCTCGAGACCGGGGTGCTGACCCTGCGCATGCGCGGCGCCTGCGCCGGCTGCCCGTCCTCGTCGGCGACGCTGAAGGCGGGCGTCGAGCAGATGATGAAACACTATGTGCCGGAAGTGACCCGGGTCGAGCAGGTGCTGTAAGCAAGGGGCGCTAACGCTCGCGACGCGGTCGCTCGCTGCTTGAGCGCGGGTCCGGCCCTTTCGCCCATAGTGCGGTGCTGAAACAAATCCGTCCTCGCTTCCGCGGGGCGACGGCGCCATCATCCCTCCATGCCCCGGTTCGAAAGCGACAGCGACGCCCGGCGTCTCGGCGAGGCGCTCGCCGCCCTGCGCCGCGAGGCGGGGCTCAGCCAGGCCGAGGCCGGCGAGCGGGTCGGCATGACCAGCCAGGGCTGGGGCCTCTATGAATCCGGCAAGCGATCGGGCCTGTTCCGGCCCGATGTGCAGCGGCGACTGACCGCGGCGCTCGGGGCCTCGCCCGAGGCGCTGGCGTTGAAACTGGGCGCGCCGTCCGCGCTTCCGGAGGAGTCCGGCGCCCGGGGACTGGAAAGCCGGGCCCGCTCCTTCGCCGGCCCCCCGCCCGCCGCCGCGACGCGCCGTCTGCAGCTCTCCAACGACGACCTGGCGCCGTGGGCCGCCTCCGGCGTGGTGCTGGAGTACGAGCCGGGCCGCTGGCCGCGCCGGGGCCAGGGCTGCGTCATCGAGATGGCCGACGGCGAGGTGCGGGTGCGCCTGTATGAGCACGGCGACGCAGAGGCGCTGGTGGTGCGCGGAATGGCCGGCGAGGAACGGATCGAGCGGTCCGCCACGCGGCAGGTCTCGGCGGTCACAGCCCGGCTGGATGTGTAGATGAAACGAATTGATTGCAACGAATCCGTTTCCATGAAACTGTTCCGTCGTGGACAGAGGGAGCGGGGCCATGGCCCGGATCGGGGGACCGGAGAAGGTGGACGCCTTCGTGGGGGCGAGGATCAGCCTGCGTCGATCGGCGCTGGGCCTGTCGCAGACGGCCCTGGCGCAGCAGCTCGGGATCAGCTTCCAGCAGGTGCAGAAATACGAGACCGGCCAGAATCGCATCTCGGCCTCGCGGCTGCATCGGGTGGCGACGGTGCTGGCGACCTCGGTCGAGGCCTTCTTTCCGCCGGTGGAGACGGCGCGCGGGCCGGTCGACAGCGGCTGGGACGCCTTGCGGAACATCACCGCGACGCCGGACGGCCGGGCCGTCGCCGCCGCCTGGCCGCTGATCGAGGACCGCGAGGTGCGCAAGGCCCTGGCGCGGGTGGCGCGGGCGCTGGCGCGGGACGACTGACGGCGCGTGTCGCGGGGGCGGCGTCATGAGGGTGTTGGTCATCGATACGGCGCTGGGTCTGTGCAGCGCCGGGGTGTTCGCGGTCGAGGGCGGTGTGGCGCGGCCGTTGGGCCTGCGCTCGGAGGTCATGACCAAGGGGCATCAGGAGCGACTGGCCGGCATGGCGCGGGACGCCGTGGCCGAGGCGGGCGGCTTCGGGGGACTCGACCGGATCGGCGTCACCCGGGGCCCCGGATCGTTCACCGGCCTGCGGGTCGGGCTGGCCTTCGCCCAGGGGCTGGGGGCGGCGCTGGGCCTTCCGGTGGTGGGGATTTCGACCCTCGACGGCCTCGCCGCGTCGGTCGGCGGGGACGGGCCGCTCGCGGCCCTGATCGACGCGCGGCGAGGGCAGGTCTACGCCCGGTTCTGGCGGGACGGCGTCCCGGACGGCCCGGCCGAGGCCCTGTCGATCGAGACGGCGAGGGCGCGGGTGGGCGACCTGGGTCCGGGCGCCCGGCTGGTCGGCTCGGGGGCCGGCCTGATCGCCGGGGACGGGACCTGCACCAGCGGATTGGAGGCCAGCAG
>NZ_JAVHLH010000068.1 GCF_031082345.1 Brevundimonas sp.
TCTGGCGGATCGCGGCGTAGCCGAGATGTCCGGGGGCGAGCGCGCACGCGTGCTGCTGGCGCGCGCCCTGGCGACGGACGCCGCGGCCTTGCTGGTCGACGAGCCGATCGCCGGGCTCGATCCGGAAGCCCAGTTGATGGTGCTGGAGCGGCTGCGAGCACGGGCCGACGCCGGACAGGCGGTGCTGGCCAGCCTGCACGACCTGCCGCTGGCGGCGCGGTACGCCGACCGGGTGGTGGTGCTGGACCGGGGGGCGGTCGCGGCGGACCGGCGGCCGCTGGCGGCCCTGACGCCCGACATCCTCCGGCGGGTTTTCGGCCTGTCGGCCGACTGGATCGAAGGACCGGACGGACCGCTGCTGTCGGCCCGGCGGGGGCCGGCGCCGGTTCACTCGTAGGGGCGCGGTCCCGCCGCAGCGCCGCGGCGCAGGTCGTCGGACAGGGTCAGGGGCGCCGATCCGCCGTTCAGCCGGGCCTTGTAGATCGACATGTTCTCCATCACCCGCATCATGTAGTTGCGCGTCTCGGTGAAGGGCGCGCATTCGATGAAGTCGACCGGATCGACCTGGCCGCCGCGCGGGTCGCCGCAACGGGCGATCCATTGCGGGGGGCGGGCCGGGCCGGCGTTGTAGCCGACCGTGGTCAGCAGCATCGAGCCGCCGAAGCGGTTGGTCAGGTCGCCGAGGTGATAGCTGCCCAGCGTCATGTTGTAGTCCGGATCCCACAGGCGTTCGGCCGAGAAGGGCATGCCCAGCTGGCGCGCGACCATGGCTCCAGTCGAGGGCAGGAACTGCATCATGCCGCGGGCGTCGGCGCCGGAGCGGGCGCGCGGGTCGAAGCTCGACTCCTGTCGGGTAATGGCGAGGGTGAACTCGAGCGGCGCGGCGCCGGCGACCTGGGGCGGAATCCGGATCGGATACTGGCGCTCGGGCATCATGAAGCCGCGCTGGCTGGCCGCGCGGCCGACCATCATGGCGGTGAAGCCTTCGCCATAGCCGCACGACAGGTCCATCAACAGGGCGAGTTCGGACGCGCCGGGCAGGTCGTCGTCCAGCTGGTAGGCGAAGACCCGGAACAGGCTGGCCTCGCCGGTCTCGCCGAGGATGCGCAGGGCGCGGACCACCTCATTGGCCTCGAAGGCGGCGCGCTCGCCCGCGCTCGGCGCGGGATCGCCGGGCAGGGTCAGGGTGGTGATGCCGGCCTTCTCGGCGGCGAGCTGGCCGTAGAAGCTCTGGATGTGCTGCGCGCCGTCGCGATAGAATTCGACCGCCGCCGGCGTATTGCCTTGCGCCTCCGCCGCCCGACCCAGCCAGTACATGGCCCGGCCCTGGGTGATCGGCGTCGAGGACGACTGGCGCAGGATCTCGAAGTGATTGGCGGCGCGGGCGGGATCGTTGAGCTTGGTCAGGGCGACCCAGCCGGCGAAGAATTCGGCGTCGACCTTGCGCTCGCCCGAGGGAAAGCCGTGGCCGGCCATGGAGTCATAGGCGGCCTGCCAGTTGCGGCGCTCGAGGGCGTCGAGGAAATAGTTGCGGCGCTCGCTCCACAGGGTGTTCTGCCCCTCGGTGTGCGACGGCGCCGGGGGCAGGGCGGCGAGCAGGGCGAAGCCTTCGGACTGGCGGCTCTGCGAGCGCAGGATGCGCACTCGCTCCAGCGCCACGGCCGGGTCCATCGCCTGCGACGGGCTCAGTCCTGCGACAACGGCGTCGGGGCTGTAGGCGGTGCGCAGCGCCATCGCCGCCTCGGCCACCGCCCGGCGCTCGGGCGAGACCATCTGGCTCATCGCCCGCGTCGCCGGCCCGTGCGGACCGAGCAGCAGCATGTTCAGCCGCGCCTCGTGATCGGCCTGGGTCAGCCAGCCGCCCCAGCGGGTCAGGATGCGGGTCTGGAGCGCCTCTTCGAACGAGCGATTGCGCCACCAGTCGGTGATCAGGGCGCGGGCCTCGTCGCGGCGGCCGCGCTGTTCCAGGGCGTCGGCCAGGGCGATGGCGCCCTCGGCCGTGGTCGGCGCCGACCGGGCGAACAGGGCCATGGCCGCGTCCGGCCCGGCGTAGGCCAGATCCAGCGCGCGCTCGGCGGCTTCACGGCGGCTTTCGCCCCGGGGCCAGCCGGCGAAGGCCGTCTGGGCGACGGCGAGATCGCTGTACGGCAGTTGCGGGGCCGAGGTGTCGAGCAGGGCCCATTCGACCAGCTTGCGGGCGACCGGGTCGCCGATCCGGGCCGCCGTGTCGCGCGTGCCGACCACGTCCCGGGCCCGGGCCTGCTCCAGCCCCTGGCGGAAGAGGGCGGTGTCCTGATCGTTCAGCGTCCGCGCCTGCGTCCCCTGCGGCGCGACGGCCGAATAGGGCGTGGCCTGCGGAACCAGCGATTCGGGCGCGGGGGCGAGCAGAGCCAGGGCGGCCGCGAGGCTGGTAGCAATCATGCCGTGTCCTATTCCCATTTTCCGAGAGTTGCGGCGGCGTCGCCGGCAACCTAACCTCCAACGCTTCGCTTCGGGGCGCGTCGCCCCGTTCCCACGCAGGACCATCGTTTCAATGACCGCCCCCTTGTTCAAGGGCGTGATCACCGCCCTGATCACACCACTTCGTGACGGAAAGGTGGACGAAACCGCCTTCAGGACGCTGCTGGAACGCCAGATCGCGGCCGGAGTTCACGGCGTCGTCCCGATGGGCACGACCGGCGAGAGCGCCTCCCTGCATCTGGACGAGCACAAGCGGGTCGTCGAACTGTGCGTGGAAGCAGCCGCGGGCCGCGTCCGCGTGATCGCCGGCGCGGGCTCCTCGGCGACCGACAAGTCGATCGAACTGGTCCGCCACGCCAAGACCGTGGGCGCCGACGGGGCCCTGGTCGTCACCCCCTATTACAACCGGCCCTCCCAGGCCGGGATGGCGGCGCATTTCGAGGCCATCGCCGAGGCGGTCCAGCTGCCGGTGTTGCTGTACAATGTGCCCGGGCGGACGGGCGTGGACCTGGCCAATGAGACCGTGGCGCGGCTGGCGGCCCATCCGAACATCGTCGGCATCAAGGACGCGACGGGCGATCTGGCCCGGGTCAGCTGGATGCGGGCCAATATCCGCGCCCCGCAGTTCGACCTGATCTCGGGCGACGACCCCAGCTATCTCGGCTACCACGCCCAGGGCGGGGTCGGGGTGATCTCGGTGACCTCCAATGTCGCGCCGGAGGCCATGGTGGCGCTGCACGAGGCCGCCGCCGCCGGCGACTACGCCGCGGCGCGCGACTGGCAGGACCGGTTGATCGGCCTGCACAAGGGGCTGTTCCTCGACAACTCGCCGTCGCCGGCCAAATACGCCCTGGCGCGTCTGGGCCTGTGCACCGAGGAGGTGCGCCTGCCGCTGGCCCCGACCGCCGACGCCGTGAAGCCGGCCATCGACCGGGCCATGGCCGAGGCGGGTATTTAAACCCGGGTGGAACCCGAAAACACCGTCCGAACCGTCCGAACCGTCCGAACCGTTCGATCCGTCCGCTGCTGAAGCGGGATGTCGACCATGACAGGACCTGCGGAACATGGCGGGGAGCATAGCAGCCAGTTGCGTCAGAATCGGACGTAGGCCCCGGCGACGGCTTCGCGGGGGCGAGCGGAGCGTGTAGGAGGGCCGGAATGGCCGCCGAGAAACCCAAGACCAAGATCATCGCCGAGAACCGCCGGGCGAAATTCGACTATTTCCTCGAGGACTACATCGAGGCCGGCATCCAGCTGCTCGGCACCGAGATCAAGGCGCTGCGCGACGGCCGGGCCAATATCGCCGAGAGCTATGCGGCGGTGGAGGGGCGCGAGATCGTGCTCGTGAACGCCGACATCCCGCCCTACAAACAGGCCAACCGCTTCAATCACGAGCCGCGCCGGCACCGGAAGCTGCTGCTGCACCGCAAGCAGATCGACAAGCTGATCGGCGCGGTCCAGCGCGACGGCCAGACCATCATTCCGGTCAAGCTGTACCTGAACGAGGCGGGCAAGGCGAAGCTGGAGATCGCCCTGGCCAAGGGCAAGAAGCTGCACGACAAGCGCGAGGCCACGGCCCAGCGCGACTGGCAGCGCGACAAGGCGCGGCTGATGAAGGAACGCGGCTAGAGGGTCGAGGCGATCGGCTGGGCGTCGAGCACGTCCGGCATCGATACCGTCGCCTGTTCCGCGCCCCACGGGCCCAACGACGGCCCGGTCAACTGCTGGATCATCATGGCCGCCGCCGCGATCACGGCCGCCGCCAACAGCGCCCACATGGCCGCCTTCCGCTCCTGGCGACTGAAAGCGCTTGTCCTCGTCCTGCTCATCACAACCTCCCAGGTCCCGCGGATTCAAACGCGGGTTCGGCGACGCCGTTCCTGGAGGTTGGAGGCTACACCCGACGACCGCTGATTCGCGTGGCGCGGGAACCACAGTCGCCTCCTGGGCGACCGATGTTCGATCACGATTCGATGAGCGCGCGGGCCCGGCGGAAGACATCCTCGAACATCCCGGCCGTCAGGCGTCCGGTGTTCGTGTTGAGGCGGGAGCAGTGGTAGCTGTTCAGCAGCACATAGGGGCCGATCCCGGCCTGGGCGCCATGGCCCGCCGGCATGGCGCTGGCCGGCCGGCCCAGGGCCTTCAGCACATTGCGGCGCGACACGTCGCCGAGCGTCAGGATGACCCTCAGCCGGGGCAGGGCGGTCAGCCGCGACTGCAGAAACGGCCGGCAGGTCGCCTCCTCGACCGGCAGGGGCTTGTTGCCGGGCGGCGCGCAACGCACCGCATTGGTGATCATGCAGTCGACCAGCTCCAGGTCGTCCTCGCCGTTCGGGTCATAGGTCCCGCGCGCGAAGCCGGTCTTCAGCAGCGTGTCGTACAGCAGCCAGCCCGCGTGATCGCCGGTGAACGGCCGCCCGGTCCGATTGGCCCCGGTTCGGCCGGGGGCCAGGCCCGCGACCAGCAGCCGGGCCTCCGGATCGCCGAAGGAGGGCGCGGCGCCGTTCCACCAGCCCGGGTTCTGACGCGCGTTTTCGAGCCGATACTCGACCAGACGGGGACAGAGCGGGCAGTCGCGCGGCGCCTCGGGCGGCGAGACCGTCATTGATCGAATACCCGGCTGTTCGGGGCGGCGCCGGCCGTCCGCGGCCGTCCGATCTCCGGCAGCAGGTCCTGCAGTTCGACGAAGGCGTCCGCCTGGCGCCGCAGCTCATCGGCGATCTGCGGCGGCTGGGTCTTCATCGTCGAGACCACGGTGACCCGCACCCCCTTCGCCTGGACGGCCTGCACGAGCCGGCGGAAATCGCCGTCGCCGCTGAACAGCACCATGTGATCGACGTGCGGGGCCAGCTCCAGCATCTCGACGGCGATCTCGATGTCCATATTGCCCTTGGTCCGCGAATGGCCCTGGGCGTCGGTAAAGCGCTTGACCGGCTTGGTCACCACGCTGAAGCCGTTGTAGTCGAGCCAGTCGACCAGCGGCTTGATCGGCGAGAATTCCTCGCCCTCGATCACGGCGGTGAAATAATAGGCGCGAACCAGAACGCCGTTCGCGCGATACCTATCCAGCAGCTTGCTGAAGTCGAGGTCCGCATTCAGCGCCTTGGCGGTTGAATACAGATTGGCCCCGTCGATGAACAGGGCGATGCGCTCGGTTGGACAAGGCGTCATGGAAATCAGTTCCGACAATATGGACGTCCCGGTCTCCGTGGAAATGGACGGCGACCTCGACCTGGACGCAGCCGTCATCGTCGCGCTGGGCTGCAATGACAAGGGGGCGTGGCGGGATTGCCGCGAGGCGCTGGAGGCGGCGCTGGCCCGCTTCCGCTCCGAGGGGATCGACGTGCTGCTGCGCTCGTCGTGGTGGCGCTCCAGGGCCTGGCCCGATCCGGACGATCCGCCGTTCCTGAACGGCGTGGTCATCGTCCGCACCGCCCACGATCCGCATGCTCTGATGGCGGCCCTGGGCCGGATCGAGGAGGCGTTCGGCCGCCGCCGGGACGCGCGGAACGCGCCGCGCACGCTGGACCTCGATCTGATCGCCTATGGCCGCCTGAGCGGCGACCTCGACGGCCTGATCCTGCCGCACCCCCGGGCGGCGGACCGGAAGTTCGTCATGGGCCCGCTGGCGGAGATCGCGCCGACGTGGGAGCATCCGGGCGGGGGCCGCGCGGCTGACCTCGCGCACGCGGCGCCGATCGGGCGAGACGCGGCCCCGGCGCGCTGATCGCCTCATTCCCGCCCATGCGGCGTTGCACAATGGCGTCCAACCCTATATTTTGTGCGGTTCTCCCCCGCGCTCGAGGATATTCATGGCCCGCGTCACTGTCGAAGACTGCATCGAGAAGGTGCCGAACCGTTTTGGTCTGGTTCTCCTGGCCGGGCACCGCGCCCGCTCCATCGCCAACGGCGCGCCGCTGACGATCGATCGCGACAACGACAAGAACCCGGTCGTGGCCCTGCGCGAACTGGCCGACGACACCGTCGCCCCGGCCGAGCTGGAAGAGGCCATCATCGTCACGCTGCAGCGTGTCGACGAGCGTACCGAAGCCGAGGACGAGGCCGAGGTCGTCGCCCTGCTGGCCGAGCCGCAGCACATGAACATGGCGGAAGCCGAGCTGATCCGCGCGCTGCAAAGCGACCGCGACGGCGGGCAGGAGGAGCGGTACTGACGGCTGAACCCGCCAAAGGTATCACCATCCTGCCGGCGCGGACTTCGCAGCCCGCGCCGCCTCTGAACGCCGCCAATCTCAACGACCCGGAGGATGATCGTCCTCCGGTCGACGCCTCGGAGCCGACCAAGGCCCCGGTGCTGCGGCAATTCGAGCTGGTCGAGGCGGTCAAGGCCTATGATCCGACCGCCGACGAGGCGCTGCTGAACCGCGCCTACGTCTATGCGATGAAGATGCACGGCTCGCAGCTGCGGGCCTCGGGCGATCCCTATTTCGCCCATCCGATCCAGGTTGCCGGCATCCTGACCGACTACCGGCTCGACACCGCCACCATCGTCACCGCCCTGCTGCACGACGTGGTCGAGGACACCTCGGCGACCCGCGACGACATCGCCGGCATGTTCGGCGAGGAGGTCGCCTCGCTGGTCGAGGGGGTCACCAAGCTGTCGCGGCTGGAGCTGCAGGCCGAACACACGCGCCAGGCCGAGAACCTGCGCAAATTCATTCTCGCCATCTCCAAGGACGTCCGCGTCCTGCTGGTCAAGCTGGCCGACCGTCTGCACAACATGCGGACGCTGAAGCACGTCCGGCCCGAGAAGCGCGAGCGGATCAGCCGCGAGACCCTGGAGGTCTACGCCCCGCTGGGCCGGTCGATCGGCATCCACTCGATCGCGTCCGAGCTGGAGGAGCTGGCCTTCGAGCACCTGAACCCGACCGCCCGGACCGCCATCGAGCGCCGGCTGGAGGCGCTGAAGCTGGAGCACGGCCAGGCCATCGACGGCGTCGCCCGCGAGGTCGAGCGGGTGCTGGAGGAGGCGGGCGTCCACGCCCATGTGTTCGGGCGCCAGAAGACGCCCTATTCGATCTGGCGCAAGCTGCAGCGCAAGTCCGTGGGCTTCTCGTCCCTGTCGGACATCTACGGCTTCCGGGTCATCGTCGAGGCCGAGGACGACTGCTACCGCGCCCTGGGGGTGATCCACCGCGCCTGGCCGATGGTGCCGGAGCGGTTCAAGGACTTCATCTCGACGCCCAAGTCGAACAACTACCGCTCGCTGCACACCACCGTGGTCGGGCCGTCGGGGCTGCGCATCGAGATGCAGATCCGCACCGACGCCATGGATCGGGTGGCCGAGGACGGGGTGGCGGCTCACTGGGCCTACAAGAACATGGCCTACGGCTTCGACCACGAGGCCATGGCCGCCCAGGGCGGGCGCGATCCGCTGCAGAACCTGCGCCACCTCGTGCAGGTGATCGAACACGGCGAGGGCGGCGAGGACTGGGTCGAGCACGCCAAGCTCGAGATGTATCTCGACCAGGTCTTCGTCTTCACGCCCAAGGGGGCGCTGATCACCCTGCCGCGCGGCGGGATGCCGCTGGACTTCGCCTACGCCGTCCACACCGAGGTCGGGGATACGGCGGTCGGGGCCAAGATCAACGGCGAACTCAAGCCGATGCGGACCCAGCTCCAGAACGGCGACGTGGTCGAGATCATCCGCGGCGCCAAGCGCGAGATTCCGGTCGACTGGCGTTCGCTGACGGTGACCGGCCGGGCCCGCTCGGCCATCCGCCGCCATATCCGCACCTCCGAGCGCGGCGAGTTCCAGAAGCTGGGACGCGCCACCCTGGAGCAGACCCTGACGCGCGCGGGCAAGACCGACGTCGAGCTGACGCTGCGCCCGGCGCTGGAGCAACTGGGCTTCGCCAACGACGACGACCTGTACGAGGCCATCGGACGAGGGCGGGTGTCGGCGGCCAAGATCGGCGAGATCCTGTTCCCGGCCCTGAAGGGGCGGCTCAAGGCCGGACCGGACCGCAAGCGCATCGGCGACGAGCAGGGCCGGCTGTTCGTGCGCGGCGGCGGACTGACGCCCGGCGTCAGCGTGCATTTCGGCCACTGCTGCTCGCCCGTGCCCGGCGACCGCATCGTCGGCATCCTCGAGCCCGAGGCGGGCCTGACCGTGCACACCATCGACTGCCAGCGGCTGGAGGAGTTCGCCGACGACGACTCGGTCTGGCAGGACCTGCAGTGGACGCCGCAGGCCGAGCAGGGGGCCGTCGCGGCCGCCCGTATCCGCGCCACCATCAGGAACGCGCCCGGCGTTCTGGGGCAGGTGGCGACCATCATCGGCGAGGCCGGCGGCAACATCCTGAACCTGGTCATGAGCCACCGGCAGCAGGACTTCTTCGACGTCGACATCGACATGGAGGTCGAGGACGCCAAACACGCCACCGCCATCATGGCGGCCCTGCGCACCAATCCCTCGGTCGACACTGTCGAGCGGGCGCGCGGGTGAGCGCTGAAGGCGAAGACGCGCCCAACGCGGCGCAGATGGCCTCGCCGTCCTACCGGCTGGCGGCGCTGGACCCGGATTTCATTCTCGACGACTCCATGCGCGGCGTGCGCTTCATGATGGAGTACGCCAAGGCCGAGCAGGCGCTGCGCGCCTGGGGCGTCCGCTCGACCATCGTGGTGTTCGGCAGCGCCCGCATCGGCGAGAACGGCGACGGCCAGCACGGGCGCTGGTACGCCGAGGCCCGCGCCTTCGGCCGCCTGGCCTCTGAACGGGGCGGGGCGATGCACGGAGCCGACGGTCATCCGCGCGACAATGTCATCGCCACCGGGGGAGGCCCGGGGATCATGGGCGCGGCCAATCGCGGCGCCGCCGACATCGGGGCCCCGTCGGTCGGCTTCAACATCACCCTGCCGGAAGAGCAGGAGCCCAACCCCTGGTCGACGCCCGAACTGACCTTCCGCTTCCACTATTTCGCCATGCGCAAGATGCACCTGGCCATGCGCGCCAACGCCCTGGTGGTGTTCCCCGGCGGCTTCGGCACCTTCGACGAACTGTTCGAACTGCTTACCCTGCGCCAGACCCGCAAGTCCCCGGCCATTCCCATCGTTCTGTTCGACCGGGCCTACTGGAGCTCGGTGATCAATTTCGAGGTGCTGGCGAAGCACGGCATGATCGCCCCGACGGACGTGGACCTGGTGGGCTACGCCGACGACGCCGAGGGGGTGTGGAGCGAGCTGCTGCGCCGCGGCCTCCGTCCCGGCTGCGCCATCGGCGCCTGAGCCTTCTATCCGGCCCGCGAACGGGTTAGGGAACGGCCATGACCTCAGACGACGTTCTCTCCGAATTCCGCGACGCCGGCGCCCTGCGCGAGGGGCATTTCGTGCTGTCCTCGGGCCTGCACAGCCCGGTCTTTCTGCAGAAGAACCTGGTGTTCATGGACGCGGCGCGCTGCGCCCGGCTGTGCAAGGCGCTGGCGGAGAAGATCACGGCGGCGGTCGGCCCGGTCGATGTGGCCATTTCGCCGGCGGTCGGCGGCATCATCCCCGGCTATGAGACCGCCCGCTGGCTGGGCGTGCCGTCGATGTACGTCGAACGCGAGGGCGGCGCCTTCAAACTGCGCCGCGGCTTCCACGTCGAGCCGGGCCAGAAGGTGGTCATGGTCGAGGACATCGTCACCACCGGCCTGAGCTCGCGCGAATGCATCGCGGCCATCCGGGCGGCGGGCGGCGACGTCGTGGCCGCCGCCTGCATCGTCGACCGCTCCGGCGGCCGGGCTGACGTCGGCGTGCCGCTGGTGGCCCTGGCGACGCTGGACGTGCCCGCATACCCCGCCGACGCCCTGCCCCCCGAACTGGCCGCGCTGCCGGTCGAGGACCCGGGCAGCCGCCGGCTGGCCAAATAGGAGAGCGACGATGGTTTCGCCGGTGCGTCTGGGGATCAACATCGACCATGTGGCCACGGTCCGGAACGCCCGCGGCGGGTCGCATCCGGACCCGGCGCGCGCAGCGCGGGAGGCGCTGGCGGCCGGCGCCGACGGCATCACCGCCCACCTGCGCGAGGACCGGCGCCACATCACCGACACCGACATCGAGGCGCTGAGCGAGCTCTGCGCCGTCGCCGGGCGCCCGCTGAACCTCGAAATGGCGGTCACCGACGAGATGCTGACCATCGCCCTGCGTCACCGCCCGCATGCCGCCTGTCTGGTGCCCGAGCGGCGCGAGGAGGTGACGACCGAGGGCGGTCTGGCCGTCGCCGGTCACGAAGGGCGCATCGCTCCGGTGACGAAGGCGCTGGCCGACGCCGGCGTGCGCGTGTCGCTGTTCATCGAGCCGGCGCTGGAGCAGGTCGAGGCGGCCCGGGCCGTGGGCGCCCAGGTCGTCGAGTTCCACACCGGCCGCTACTGCCTCCTGTCCGGTGATGAACGGGCGGTGGAGTTCGCGCGTCTCCAGGCCGCCGCCAGCCGCGCCGCGGATCTTGGCCTCGAGGTGCACGCCGGCCACGGGCTGGACTATGAGACCGCCGCCGACATGCTGGCCATCCCCGAGGTCCGCGAGCTCAACATCGGTCATTTCCTGATCGGCGAGGCCGTCTTCGTGGGCCTGACCACGGCCATTCACCGGATGCGCGCGGCGATGGACGCCGCGTCGTGATCATCGGCGTCGGCGCGGACCTGACGGATATCCGGCGCATCCAGGCCTCGATCGACCGGTTCGGCGAGCGCTTCACGCGGCGCTGCTTCACCGACCTGGAGCGGACCCGGTCGGACCGCAAGCCGGACCCGGCCTGGAGCTACGCCAAGCGGTTCTCGGCCAAGGAGGCCTGCGCCAAGGCGCTGGGCACCGGCGTGCGCAAAGACGTCTACTGGCGCGACATGGGGGTGGTGAACCTGCCGTCCGGCCAGCCGACGATGGCCCTCACCGGCCACGCCGCGGAGCACCTGGCCCGACTGACGCCCGCCGGTCACGAAGCGCGGATACACCTGACGCTGAGCGACGAACACCCGTACGCACTCGCCTTCGTGGTGATCGAAGCCTTGCCGATGGCTTAATCACGTTATACCGCTTCTGCCGCTGAAAGACCGCGGGCAGCGGCTGGGGGACAGGGTCAATATGAGCGACGAGAACAAGCCGCACGACGAACACGGCCATGACGCCGGGCACGGTCACGACGACCACGCGCCCGCCGCGCCGGCGCACGACGAGCC
>NZ_JAVHLH010000069.1 GCF_031082345.1 Brevundimonas sp.
GGAAGAAGGCCCGCGCTCCATCCGGCAGGCGGGCCTTCTTCCGCCCCGGCAACGACTCGGTGATCATGCTCGACCCGGCCCAGCGCGATCCCCACGCCCTGTTCCCCGGCGACGGCCGCCGCAGCTTCCGGGTCAGCCCCGCCGGCTTCGCGTCCATGGCCGCCCATATCGAGCGTTCGCTGGACGTTTCGTCCGGCGCGCCGCGCATCGCCGCCGCGCGCGAGGGGGACGACGCCCGCTTCTTCGCCAGCCGCGAGACCTTCTCGATCGTCCGCCTGTGCAATCACTGGACGGCGGGGGTGCTCAACGCGGCGGGCCTGCCGGTGCGGCCGTTCCGCTCGATCGTCTCGTCCGAGCTGATGGCGGCCATCGACCGGGCCGAATTGGACAGCGCGCCGTCGGGGGACTAGACCGCCGGGCTTCGCTTTTCGAGCCGGGTCCGAGCCCCGGCGGGCGACGAGGACAGTGACATGAGCAGCCGCAAACCCAATCCGAAAGCCGGGACCGTCAGCCAGCGCCAGCTGCGCGCGTCGGAAATGATCCGCCACGCCCTTGTCGAGGTGATGCGCGAGAACGAGATCCGCGACCCGGCCCTGGTCGGCGTCTCGGTGACCGTCACCGAGGTGCGGCTGTCGCCCGACCTCAAGCACGCCACCTGTTTCGTCGAGCCGCTGGGCGCCGGAGTCGATGCGACCGATGTCGGCGCCCACGTCGACGAGATCGTCAAGGCGCTGAACGCCCACGCCAAATTCCTGCGCGGGGCGCTGGGGCGGCATATCGACATGCGTTTCACCCCCGACCTGCGCTTCCGCCACGACGTCAGCTTCGCGGCGGCCGAGCGGCTGAACCGGCTGCTGGACGATCCGCGGGTCCAGGCCGACGTCTTCAAGCCCCTGTCCGACGACGACGCCTGATGGCGCGCAAGAAGCGCGGCGAGGTCGTCAACGGCTGGGTCTGCCTCGACAAGCCGCTGGAGATGGGCTCGACCGAGGCCGTGTCGAAGGTGCGGCGACTGTTCAACGCCCAGAAGGCCGGGCATGCCGGGACCCTGGATCCGCTGGCCTCGGGCATATTGCCGATCGCGCTCGGCGAGGCGACCAAGACCGTGCCGTTCATGATGGACGCCGAGAAGGTCTATCGTTTCACTATCAACTGGGGCGTCTCGACCGACAGTCTCGACCGCGAGGGCGAGATCACGGCCCGGTCCGATGTGCGGCCCTCCGTGGAGGCCGTGCGCGCCGCCCTGCCGGCGTTCGTCGGCGAGATCGATCAGGTCCCGCCGCAGTATTCCGCCATCAAGGTCGACGGCCAGCGGGCCTATGACCTGGCCCGCGAGGGGGCCGAATTCGAACTGGCCTCGCGCCGGGTGACCATTCACGAGGCGGCGGTCACCGACGCGCCGGACGCCGACCACGTCGAGATCACCATGCGCACGGGCAAGGGCGTCTATGTGCGCTCCCTGGCGCGCGACCTGGCGGTCATGCTGGGGGCAGAGGGACACGTTTCGGCCCTGCGCCGCGAACGGGTCGGGCCGTTCTCGACAGAAAACGCCGTCACACTGGATTTCCTGACCGATCTGGTGCATAGGGACGCCGCCTCGGAAGGCTTGCTTCCCGTCGCGACCGCCCTGGACGACATCCCGGAGCTGGCCGTGACGGATCAAGACGCCTTCTCGCTTCGGCAGGGACGGCCGATCGTTCTGCTCCCCAGACAGGTCGAAACGTTGAAGAGCCGCCTTCGGGAGGGCTCCAGAACCGTTTCAGCCTTTCAGGGCCAGACCCTCGTCGCTCTCGGTCAGTTGCGGGCCGGCCGGCTAGAACCCGACCGCGTATTTCACCTCCAGTAGGAGCTCCCCGATGTCGATTACTGCTGAACGCAAACACGAAGTCATCGCCGACAACGCCCGCACCGAGGGCGACACCGGTTCGGCCGAGGTCCAGGTCGCGATCCTCTCGGAACGCATCGCCAACCTCACCGAGCACTTCAAGACCCACAAGAAGGACAACCACTCGCGCCGCGGCCTGCTCAAGATGGTCTCGCAGCGTCGTCGCCTTCTTGACCACCTGTCGAAGGTCGATCGCGAGCGCTACACGGCGCTGATCGCCAAGCTGAACCTGCGCCGCTAAGGCGAAGGAGACGAGCGGAAAGAGTTTTTCGAGGCGCGGGCGTCATGTCCGCGCCTCGTTCCGCATCCAGAACCACCCGCGCGCCGCGGTGTTATCCGGCGCATGACGCGAGGGCTGAAACCGGTCCTCAACCACTCCCGGGTCTGTCGCGATGGCGCGGCGGCCCATGGACCGAAGGACTGAACGCCCGACGCTCCACCCACTGATGGGACCCCGCGTGGAATCCGCCCGCGGGATACGAAAGACGAAACATGTTCGATATCAAACGCAAGACGATCGACTGGGCCGGACGCCCGTTGACGCTGGAAACCGGCCGCATCGCCCGTCAGGCCGACGGCGCCGTTCTGGCCACCTATGGCGAGACCGTGGTCCTGGCCACCGTGGTCTACGGCCGCGCGCCCAAGCCGGGCCTGGATTTCTTCCCGCTGACCGTCAACTACCAGGAAAAGACCTTCGCCGCCGGCAAGATCCCGGGCGGCTATTTCAAGCGTGAAGGCCGTCCGACCGAGAAGGAGACCCTCGTCTCCCGCCTGATCGACCGCCCGATCCGCCCGCTGTTCGTCAAGGGCTTCAAGAACGAGACCCAGGTCGTCGTCACCGTCCTCCAGCATGACATGGAGAACGACCCCGACGTGCTCGGCATGATCGCCGCCTCGGCCGCCCTGACCATCTCGGGCGTGCCCTTCATGGGCCCGATCGGCTGCGCCCGCGTCGGCTATATCGAGGGCGAATACGTCCTCAACCCGACCCTCGACCAGATGCCTGACAGCCAGCTCGACCTCGTCGTCGCCGGCACCCAGGACGCCCTGATGATGGTCGAATCCGAAGCCAAGGAGCTGTCGGAAGAGGTCATGCTGAACGCCCTGATGTTCGCGCATCGCGGCATGCAGCCGGTGATCGACGCAATCATCGACCTGGCCGAACACGCCGCCAAGGAGCCGTTCGACTTCCAGGCCGACGACGTCTCGGACATCGTCGCCTCGATCCAGAAGCTGGTCGGCGAGGACATCAAGGCCGCCTACACCCACGTCGGCAAATACGACCGTCGCTCGGGCGTGGACACGGCCAAGAAGAAGGCCGCCGAGAAGCTGGTGAAGACCGACGAGAACCCGGACGGCGTCGACGCCTCCAAATTCTCGACCGCCTTCAAGGAATGCGAAGCCCACGTCCTGCGTCGCGACATCATCGACAACGGCCACCGCGTCGACGGCCGCGCCCTCGACAAGGTCCGCGACATCGTCTCGGAAGTCGGCATCTTCCCGCGCACCCACGGCTCGGCCCTGTTCACCCGCGGCGAGACCCAGGCCATCGTCGTCGCCACCCTCGGCACCGGCGAGGACGAGCAGTACGTCGACGCCCTGGCGGGGACGTACAAAGAGAAGTTCCTGCTGCACTACAACTTCCCTCCCTATTCGGTCGGCGAGACCGGCCGGATGGGCGGCGCGGGCCGTCGGGAAATCGGTCACGGCAAGCTGGCCTGGCGGGCGATCCGTCCGATGCTGCCGTCGTCGGAAGACTTCCCCTACACCATCCGTCTGGTGTCGGAGATCACCGAGTCCAACGGCTCCTCCTCGATGGCCACGGTCTGTGGTTCGTCGCTGGCTCTGATGGACGCCGGCGTGCCGCTGGTTCGCCCGGTCTCGGGCATCGCCATGGGCCTGATCCTCGAGCCGTCGGGCGAGTTCGCCATCCTGTCCGACATCCTGGGTGACGAAGATCACCTCGGCGACATGGACTTCAAGGTGGCCGGCACGCGCGAAGGCATCACCAGCCTGCAGATGGACATCAAGGTCGCCGGCATCACCGAAGAGATCATGCGCAAGGCCATCGCCCAGGCTTCGGCCGGCCGCCTGCATATCCTCGACGAGATGGACAAGGCCATCGACGGCGCCCGCACCGAGCTGGGCGAGTTCGCGCCCAAGATCGAGCAGATCAAGGTTCCGACCGACAAGATCCGCGACATCATCGGCACCGGCGGCAAGATCATCCGCGAGATCGTCGAAAAGACCGGCGCCAAGATCAACATCGAGGACGACGGCACGGTGAAGATCGCCGCCTCCGAGCAGGAGAAGATCGACGCCGCCAAGGCCTGGATCTCGTCGATCGTGTCCGAGCCCGAGCCCGGCATGATCTACTCCGGCAAGGTCGTGAAGGTCGTCGACTTCGGCGCCTTCGTGAACTTCTTCGGCGCCAAGGACGGCCTGGTCCACGTGTCCCAGATCGCCCTGGAGCGCGTCGCCAACCCGGCCGACGTCCTGACCGAAGGCCAGGAGGTCAAGGTCAAGTTCCTCGGCATGGACGACCGCGGCAAGACCAAGCTGTCGATGAAGGTTGTCGATCAGGTGACCGGCGAGGACATCACCGACAAGATCAACGCCGAACGCGCCGAACGCGGCGAGCCCCCGCTGTCCGACGACACCGGCGGCCGTCCCAAGCGTGAAGGCGGCGGCGACCGAGATCGCGGCCGCAGCCGCCGCTAAACGGCGGCGTCACGTCTGAACTGAAGAAGGCCCCGGTGGAAACGCCGGGGCCTTTTCTTCAGCGATCCATGCGGGCGAGCTGGAGGCGAAGGGCGCGGATCTCGCCCGCCAGTCGGTCCAGATCCGCGCTGCCGGCAACCGACGCCTCGGGCGCCTCGGCGTCGCGACCGATGAAGAAGCTGGCGAAACTGGCGGTGATATAGCCGAACACCGCCAGGCCGTAGACCGAGAGCAGGAGCGCGAGAATTCGCCCCGCGGCCGTCACCGGCCAGAAATCGGATCCGATGCTGGTGATCAGCATCGCCGTCCACCACAGCGCATGGGCGTAGGAGGCGAAACCGCCCTCCACCTCTCCCGCCGGTTCGAAACTGACCATTCCGGCGGCGCCCAGGAAGACGATCAGGGCGGTCAATCCGGCGACATAGCCGAACCGCCGGCGTCGCAGCGTGGCGCGGAGCGCCTTCATGCTGCGGTTGGCGGCGCCGACGATCTTGATGAGCCGCGCGCCGCGCAGGGCGCGGGCCGCACGGAGGACCCGCACGGCCCTGAACACCCGCAACGCGGGGAGCGCCAGCGCGATGATGGTGAGCCAATTGTTGCGCAGGAACGGCAGTTTCTCGGGGGCGAGGAAGAAGCGGACGGCGAATTCCGCCAGAAAGACGATCCAGATGATCAGGCCGAAGGTGGTGAGCAGGCCCCGCTCGCCCCCCGCCAGTTCGGCGACCACGATCAACAGCCAGATGAGGCTGAGCGCCGCCATCGGCATCCTCAGCCAGTCGTCGAGATCCTCGAGCACCCCCCACCGTTCGGCCGCCGATGTCATCTGACTCTCCCTCGTGTTGTCAGCCCAACGTCGGTGAAGCGGGCTTCGCTCCTGCAGCCTTCCTCAAATCAGGGGGCGTTCTCCAGGCGTCAGGCCGGCATCACACTCGACCCGGCTCAGAACACCAGAACCTTGTCGGCGGCCAATATGGAGTCCCCGAGTTCGTCCATGGTGCTGCGTCGGGCGCCGTCCATGGCGTCGTCATCGGTCATGCCCCGCGCATCCATGCAGGTTCCGCACAGCAGCACCGCTCCCTTGCCGACGGCCACGCGCCTGAGCATGCGCTCCATGTTGTAATAGCCGTCCGGCGTCTTCTGCCCCTTGCGCGCGGCGATCACGGAATCGGCCATCAGAAACACGGTGACCTCGGCCTCCGGGTCCTTCTTGAGGAGAGTGTGGGCGATGCGCAGCGCGTTGTAGCAACGCTCTGTGCCGTAGGGCGGATCGTTCAGGATCAACAGCGTCTTCATGGCGGTCTCCATCGTCGAGAGCCCCGGCACGCAAGGGCGCAGGCGATCACCCTAAGCACATAGCTCGCTCACGTCCGAATCCGCCCGCCCTATCCCGTTTCAGGGCGAGGACCGGGCGTCCGAGGTTTTTGTCGGATCGAACGATCCTCCGTGTCGGCGAGCCTGAACCCTACCGCGGCGCCCGCTTGGCCAGGATCCGCTGCAGCGTCCGCCGGTGCATGCCCAGCCGCCGCGCCGTTTCCGAGACATTGTGGTCGCACAGCTCGTAGACGCGCTGGATATGCTCCCAGCGCACCCGGTCGGCGCTCATCGGATTGTCGGGCGGTTCGGGGGCCTCGCCGGTCATCAGCAGGGCCTTGACCACGTCATCGGCGTCGGCCGGCTTTTGCAGATAGTCGACCGCCCCGGCCTTGACCGCCGCCACCGCCGTGGCGATGGCGCCGTAGCCGGTCAGCATGACGATGCGGGCGTCCTCGCGCCGCTCGCGGATGGCCTCGACCACCTTCAGGCCGTTGCCGTCCTCCAGCCGCATGTCCAGCACGGCGAAGGCCGGAACCGAGGTGCGCAGCGCCTCCCGGGCCTCGGCCAGGGAGGCCGCGGTCGTCACCTCGAAGCCGCGGCTTTCCAGCGCCCGTCCCAGACGGGTGCGCAGGGCGTTGTCGTCGTCCAGCAGCAGCAGGGTCCTGTCGGGCAGGGCGGCGATCCGGGCTTCGGTCTCGGGCATCAGGCGTCTCCAGCAGGCTCAGGTCGGTAACGATACGTCGGCGGTCAAGGTTCAGACGAAGGGTGCGACATCACGACGGGACCTCCAGCGCGGGCCGCGGCCAGCGGACCGCGACCCGGGCCCCTTTCGGTTGGCCCCTGGCGGGCGTGGGGCCGCCATCGCCGGCGCCGACGTAGACCCTGCCCCCGGTCCGCTCCAGCAGGGTGCGGGCGATGAAGAATCCCAGGCCCATGCCGCCCTGGCTGGGGGCGATGGTTTCCGGCTCGGGGGCGGGCGGGGTCTTCTTGCCCTTGCGGCCCTTGCGGCCGGGCGCGGCGGCGGCCACCGAGGCGGCGATCTGGGCCGCAAGGGCGCGTCGGGCCTTGCCCTGCGGGCGGCTGGTCACATAGGGCTCGCCCAGCCGGGGCAGGATGTCGGGCGGGATGCCGGGGCCGTCGTCGACGACCTCGATCTCGATGAAGCCGGCGTCGACGATCGCCTGCACCCGCACCCGGCTGTTGGCGAAGTCGGCGGCGTTCTCGACCAGGGTCGACAGGCCGTGCACGACCTCGGGCAGGCGGCGCACGCGCGGCGCGGCCTCGCCCGACGCGGTCCGCACCTTCACCTCGAAGGCCAGGTCGAAGCCCCGGTGCGGCTCGACCACCTCTTCCAGCAGCGCCTTCAGCCCGACCTCGGCAAAGGCGGAATCGCCTTCCTCCGGCTGCTGCGACAGCTGTTTCAGAATGTCCCGGCAGCGCTCGGCCTGCTGCAGGATCAGGGCCGCGTCCTCCGCCGCCGGCCCGTCCTTTACGGAAGCGCGCAGCAGTTCGCGCGCCACCACCTGGATGGTGGCCAGCGGCGTGCCGAGCTCATGCGCGGCCGCCGCCGCCAGACCCCCCAGGGCCGCCAGCCGTTGTTCGCGCTGCAACACGTCCTGGGTGGTGGCGAGGGCCAGTTCCAGCTTCTCGGCGTCGGCCGCCACGCGCCAGGCGTAGGCGGCGGTGAAGACCACGCCGGTAATCAGCGCCAGACCGGTGCCGAAGCGATACAGCGGCGGCAGCTCAAGCTCGGTTCCGGCCTGCCACGGCAGGGGCATGGCGAAGAAGAACAGTCCGACGGCGGCGGCCAGCACCATCAGCCCCATCAGCACCGCCTGCCGGGCCGGAAGAGACGCCGCGGCCACCGTCACCGGGGCCACCAGCAGCAGGCAGAACGGGTTCTGCAGGCCGCCGGTCAGGGCCAGCAGGATCGACAGCTGCAGGATGTCGAAACCCAGATGCGCCGCCGTCAGCGTGCCGTCCGGCGTCGAGCCTTCGTTGCGCCTGAGCCGCGCCGTGGCGTTCAGGTTCATCGCCACGCTGGCGGCGATCGCGGCCAGGCAGCCCCACAGCGGCAGGTCGAAATGGAACCATGCGACGGCCACGAAGATGGTGGCGCTCTGGCCGGCGATGGCCAGCCAACGCAGGATGACCAGCGTCCTGAGCGACAGGCCCCGGCTACGAGGCGACAGGTTGCGCCAGCCGCTGAAGCGGCCGCCGCCATCGGCGTCGACGAACTGCGACGACAGGGGGTCTTGGGTCGGGCTCACGCCTCTTCTATAGACCAGCCGCGCCCGCATGGCGCGTCTTGCCCGGAGCCGAGATGCCGCGCCGTTCCATTCTGCTGTTCGCCGCCGCCTGCGCCGTCATCGCCGCGGCCCTGATCGCCGTGACGCTGGTCCTGGTCAACCGTTCACCGGCCGGCGTGCAGCCGGGCCAGGTCGTCTCGAGCGGCCAGGCCGATATCGGCGGCCCGTTCCAGTTGGTCGACCACGACGGCCGGCCGGTCGACCAGTCGATGCTGGAGGGCAAGTGGTCGCTGGTCTTCTTCGGCTTCACCTACTGCCCGGACTATTGCCCGACCACGCTGCAGCTGCTGGACGCGACGAAGCAGCGGCTGGGCGACAAGGCCGACGATCTGCAGATCGTCTTCATCAGCATCGACCCGGAGCGCGACACCCCGCAGGCGTTGAAGGACTATCTGTCGTCCGACGGCTTTCCCGAGGGCGTCATCGGCCTGACCGGCACGCCTGAGCAGGTCAGGGCCGCCGCCGACGCCTACAAGGCCTTCTACCAGAAGGTCGGGGAGGGCGAGGACTACACGATGAACCACAGCCTGACCGTCTATCTGATGGGGCCGGACGGGACGTTCCGCACCGCCGTGGCCGAGGAACTGGGTCCTGAAAAGTCCGCCTCGGTGATCGAACAGGCCATGGCGCGCGGCTAACGGCGCCATGGCCCGGCCCGGTCAGACCTTGCGGCCCAGGGCGATCTGAAGCTCGAGCCGCTTCAGTTCGCGCATCAGCCGATTGGCCTGCAGCTCCGGCATCATCGCCAGCTTGATGATCAGCGACGCCAGAACCAGCACGGCGGAGGGCAAGCCCCAGTGCAGCGCTGACAGGGCCGTCTCGGCCTCGAAGAAGCGCCACCCCGCCCAGATGGCGGCGACGAACAGCACGATCTGCGTCACCATCATCACGATGTT
Source organism: Brevundimonas sp. (assembly GCF_031082345.1). GTDB lineage: Bacteria > Pseudomonadota > Alphaproteobacteria > Caulobacterales > Caulobacteraceae > Brevundimonas. The sequence goes on from NZ_JAVHLH010000069.1 coordinate 9,126, forward strand.
GACCCAACCGTTCGGCCCGCCGAGCAGGCCGAAGGCCTGGTTGAAGAAGCCCGGCTCGCGGGCCGTTTCGCGGAACAGGGCCTGTTCCTCGCCCTGAAGGGCTTCCTCGATCATCCGGTCGATATCCTGCATCACGCGTCTCCTTCCAGCACCGCGCGCAGCTTGCGGCGGGCATGCATCAGGCGGGTTTTCACCGTGCCCGCCGGCACGTTCAGGGCGATCGCGACCTCCGCGACGCCCAGATCCTCGAGATAGAACAGGGCGATGGCCGCCCTCTGATCCGGCGGCAGACCGGTCAGCGCCGCCCGCAGCCGCGCCATGGCGGGGACGTCGCCCTCTTCCGGCGCCGAGAAGGCCTCGGCCGGTTCCGCCGCGGCCGCGGCCGCGAGGGCCCGGCCGCGTTGCAGCCGACCGATCTGCCGGGCGCAGCGGCGCGACACGATCTGATAGGCCCAGGCGGGGAAGGCGCGTTCGTCGCGCAGACGGCCGAGGCCGCGCACGATCTCGACCCAGCCCTCCTGGGCTGCCTCGCGCGCCAGGTCGACGTCGCCGGTCAGCCGCCAGGCGTGGGCGACCAGCCTGCCCTGCCAGCGCCGCGCCAGCAGGTCGAACGCCTTGCGATCCCCGATGCGCGCAGACGCGACCAGGTATTCGTCAAGAAGCTGCTCCTTGGTCCTCGCCATCGCGCCCGCATCCCTCGTTGAATGAGAGGTGCCGACATCTCGGGGTCCGGTTCAATGAATTCGTACAACCCCTCGCCGGGCGGCGTCGGCTCGGTAGGGCGGAGCCTTGCGGCCGGGCCCCAACAACAATGTGATCAAAGATAATCTTTTTGCAGTGCGGCGCGTTCTATGCTGCCCTGCCATATACCGGCGGGGGCCGTCTCAGGACACGCATGCTGTATTCGCTTCACGAGCTCGCCTACCATTCGGCGACGCCGTTCCGGATCGGGGCCCAGGCCGCCCGTCAGTTCTGGAGTTCTCCGTTCAACCCGGCCGCCGACACCGCCCTGGCGCGCACCGCCGTGGCCTCGGCCGGGCTGTTCGAGAGCGTCACCCGCCGCTACGGCAAGCCGGCCTGGGGGCTGGAGACGGTCACCATCGACGAGCGCCCGGTCCGCACCACCGAACAGGTGGTCTGGTCGTCGCCCTGGTGCCGGCTGGTGCGCTTCGCCCGCCACATCGGCGACCTGAAGCGGGCCGGAAAGCCGACCGCGGCGCCCGCGGTGCTGATCGTCGCCCCGCTGTCGGGCCACTACGCCACCCTGCTGCGCGGCACGGTCGAGGGCTTCCTGCAGGACCACGACGTCTATGTCACCGACTGGGTCAACGCCCGTCAGGTGCCGATGCTGGAGGGGCGGTTCGATTTCTTCGATTACATCGACCACGTGCGGACCATGCTCGGCGTGATCGGGCCCAGGGCCCATGTGGTCGGCGTGTGCCAGCCGGGGCCGCCGGTGCTGGCCGCCTGCGCCCTGATGGCCGAGGACGAGGACCCGAACCGGCCCGCCTCCATGACCTTCATGGGCTCGCCGATCGACGCGCGCCTGTCGCCGACCGTGACCAACGAACTGGCCGAGGAAAAGCCCTTCGCCTGGTTCAGGTCCAACATGATCCACACCGCGCCGTGGCCCTATCCGGGCTTCGGGCGGCGGGTCTATCCGGGCTTCGTGCAGCTCTACAGCTTCATGTCGATGAACGAGGAAAGGCACATCGACGCGCATCACGAGTATTTCCAGCACCTGGTCAACGGCGACGGCGACGGGGTCGAGAAGCACGAGCAGTTCTACGACGAATATCTGTCGGTGCTGGACCTGACCGAGGAATTCTACCTCCAGACCATCGACATCGTGTTCCAGCAGCATCTGCTGCCGCGCGGCCTGCTGGAGCACCGCGGGCGCAAGGTCGATCTGACGACGATCACGGACATCGGTCTGATGACCGTGGAGGGGGCGAAGGACGACATTTCGGGCGTCGGTCAGACACAGGCGGCGCACGGCCTGTGCACGTCCCTGACGGACGACCGGCGCACCCTGTACGTCCACCCGGAGGTCGGCCACTACGGCGTCTTCAACGGCCGCCGCTTCCGCGACGACATCTATCCGCGGGTGCGCGACTTCATCGCGAAGAACGAGGCGATCTGTGCAGTACCGGAACGGCCAGCGGCTGCCGCCTGACGCCGTCGGCGTCCCGGCCCGGTTGTCGGTCAATCCGCGCGCGCGGCGGCTGTCGATCCGCATAGACGGCCGCGCCGGCGAGGCGGTGCTGGTCGCGCCGTCCGAACGCGGCCTGGCCCAGGTCGTGGCCTTCGCCCGCACCAAGTCCGACTGGATGCGCCAGCGGCTGGCCCAGAGGCCGCAGGGCGCGCCGCTCGAACCTCAGCGCGTCGAGCACCAGCGTGCCCGTCGGCTTCTTGCGCATCAGCACGCGGTCGCCGGGCTTGATCATCTGCAGGTGCTG
>NZ_JAVHLH010000006.1 GCF_031082345.1 Brevundimonas sp.
TCCGCTTTTCTCGAGCCTGTCTTCCCGCCTGAGGAAACGGCGGGTGCACAATGCCGTGCGTCCTGTCTCCCGGCAGGCTCCGGTCTTTGACAATCACATCCGCACGGTTCGGACGGTTTGGACGGTTCGGACGGTGCTTTTGAATTTTTACCGGGTGAAATCCGGACCCGGCGCCGCGGATTCGCCCCCGGACCTCTTACGGACCACTATCGCCGGAAACGCCCCATGATTCGGGCCGAGGCGACATGACCGCAACCGACCGCAAGGGCTTCGATCCGCTGCTCATCGTCATGGCGATCGGCTTCGTCGTGGCGGTCGGGGCCCTGGCCTATCCAGCCTTCCGCGCCGATCCGATGAGCGCGCCCGGCCTGGTGCTGATCTTTACGGTCGGGGCCGTGGCCCTGATCGGCCTGTTCGCCTTCGCCCGCGGCGAGACGCGCAAGCCGTTGGGCGACACCACCGTCGATCTGCTGGACGCCATGGCCGAGCCCGCCGCCCTGGTCTGGGCCTCCGGCCAGGTGCTGGCCTTCAACGGCGCCTGGGCCGAAAGCAACGGCGCCACCACCAGCCTGCCCAAGGGCCGCTCGGCCTCGGCCCTCTACATGGCCTTCGCCCAGGCTCGCGCCGGCGAGCAGGGCCGGGCCATCGTCGTCATCGGCGACCGCGAGCAGGAAGTCCTGATCGGCCAGGCCGGGGAGGGGCGTTTCCTCGTCCGCGCCGCGCCGGACGCCGCCATCCCCGTGATGACCGGCGGCGCGCCCGCCCCCGGCTCCAATGCGGCCGAGAGCCGGGCCATGGCCGCCGGGGCCCCGTTCGGCTCGGCGGTGATCGCCGCCGAGGACCTGTTCGGGGGCAAGGTCGAGGAAGCCAACGCCGCCCTCGCCGTCCTGACCGGCCCCGCCGCCGCCCGCGACGCCGCCTTCGGCCACCTGTTCGACCCGGCCCTGGTGGCCGAGGCCCGCGCCCGGCTGGCCGCCGGTTCTTCGGGTCCGATCGAGCTGGTCGCGCGCGCCTTCCCCGACAAGATGCTCCACCTCTACGTCGCCCCCGAAGGCGACAAGCGGCGCATCTGGCTGTTCGACGTCTCGGCCCAGAAGTCGATGGAGCTGCAGCTGTCGCAGGCCCAGAAGATGCAGGCCGTGGGCCAGCTGGCCGGCGGCGTGGCCCACGACTTCAACAACCTGCTGACCGCCATCCAGCTGCAGCTGTCGGGCCTGCTGGAGCGCCATCCGGTCGGCGACCCCTCCTATGAGGGCCTCAACGAGATCCGCCAGACCGCCATCCGCGCCGCCGATCTGGTGCGCAAGCTGCTGGCCTTCTCGCGCAAGTCGACCGTCCGCCGCGAGCGGCTGGACCTGGGCGAACTGGTCGGCGAGTTCGCCGTCCTGCTGCGCCGCCTGCTGCGCGAGGACGTGCGGCTCGAGACCGACTACGGCCGCGACCTTCCGGTGGTCCTCGCTGACAAGAGCCAGCTGGAAACCGCGGTGATGAACCTCGCGGTCAACGCCCGCGACGCCATGCGCGGCGTGGTCGAGCCGGGCGCCGGCGTGGTCACCATCCGCACCGCCCGGTTGACCCGCGACGAGGCCCGGGCGCTGGGCTGGGCCGCCGCTCCGACCGAGGCCGTCGCCCTGATCGAGGTCAGCGACACCGGCCCCGGCGTGCCGCCCGAGATCCTCGGCAAGATCTTCGAACCCTTCTTCACCACCAAGGCGGTGAACGAGGGCACCGGCATGGGTCTGGCCACCGTCTACGGCATCGTCGAACAGGCCGGCGGCCACATCAATGTCTCCAATCTCGAGGGAGCCGGGGCCGCCTTCCGCATCTTCCTGCCCGAGGCCGACGAGGCCGAACTGGCCGAGACCCCCGTGGTCGAGATCAAGCTGAAGACGCCGCGCGACCTGTCCGGGGCCGGCCGCATCCTGTTCGTCGAGGACGAGGCCGCGGTGCGCGGCATCGCCGCCCGCCTGCTGCGCCAGCGCGGCTACGACGTCATCGAGGCCGAGGACGGCGAACAGGCCCTCGAGCTGGCGGAGCTGCACGCCGGCACCATCGACATGATGATCTCCGACGTGATCATGCCCGGCCTCGACGGTCCGGCCCTGCTCAAGAAGGCCCGGCCCTTCCTCGGCGACGCCCCCGTGCTGTTCATCTCCGGCTATGCCGAGAGCGACTTCTCCGACCTGCTCCAGGACGAGGTCGGGGTCTCCTTCCTGCCCAAGCCGCTCGACATCAAGACGCTGGCGGAACGGGTCAAGCAGGAGCTGCGCGCCGCCTAGGACTTGCCCCGCCGTCCGTGGTCGCGGCCCCGGTCGTCGTCCCGGTCGCGGCGGTGATCGCGGTCGTGGTGGTCCCGGCCCGGGCGCCGTCGCCAGTAGGAAGAGTCGGGCGGGATATAGATGTCCCGGTACCCGTAGTCCCCGGGGCAGTACCGCTGGTTGGCGCCATAGGGCAGGCCGGGCGGCGGGGCCCAGTAACAGTACGCGTTCTCGTATTCGAGATCGGCCGCGGCCTGGTCGAGGCCCATGGCGACCGCCTCCCAGAAGGCGGGGTCGCTGCTGCAGCCCGCCGCCGCCATCGCCGCCGCCGCGATCCCCGCCGCCCGAAATTCCCTGCGCATGGTCATGCTCCCGTCCTCCGACCCATCGTCGCCGCGGCGGGCCTTCCGGCAACCGACGAAAGCTGACGCTTGTCGAAGCGCCGTCGTTCGTCGCAACCTGTCCGCCCACGGGAGGGCCACGCCATGATCGACCGCCGCCGACTGCTTCTGACCGCCGCCGCCGGAGCGGGCCTCGCCGCCGCCGGCCCGGTCTTCGCCCGCAGCGAGGCCGACGACCGGCTGGACGCCATGCTGTCGCGCTGGTTCGACGAGGACGTCGACAACTCGCCCGAAACCGCCACCAACCTCGGCCTCGACCGCGGCGCCCGCGCCCATCTGTCCTCGAAGCTGACCGACCGCAGCGAAGCGGCATGGCGGACCGACCGCGCCACGGCCGACGCCCGCCTTCAGAGCCTCGCCGACTTCGACCAGACCGGCCTGACCCGTCCCGGCACCATCAACCTGGCCGTCGCCGCCTTCCGCGCCCAGACGGCCTCGACCGGGGCCTCGTTCGACTATGGCGCGGCCGTCGGCGGCGGGCGGATGGGCCCCTACCTCGTCAACCAGATGACGGGCTCCTATTTCACCGTCCCCGACTTTATGGACACCCAGCACCGGGTCGAGGATCGCGACGGGGCCGAGGCCTTCCTCGCCCGCCTGTCCGCCTTCGGGCCCAACCTTGACGCCGAGACCGGCCGCATCGTCCGCGACGCCGGCAAGGGCGTGGTCCCGCCCGACTTCGTCATCGACCTGACGCTGGGCCAGCTGAAGGCGGTGCGCGGCCAGCCCGCCGCCGACATGGCCATGATCCGCACCCTCGAGCGCAAGGCGACGGCGCTCGGCCTGACCGGCTACGGCGACCGCGCCGCCGCCCTCGTCGAGGCCGAGGTCAAGCCGGCGCTCGACCGTCAGATCGCCGCCTTCGAACGCCTGCGCCCCGACGCGGTCCACGACGCGGGCGTCTGGCGGCTGCCCGACGGCGAGCGCTTCTACGCCCACGGCCTGAAATACTGGACCACCACCAACATGACCCCCGACGAGGTCCATGCCGTCGGCCTCGAACAGGTGGCGAGCATCAGCGCCGAGATCGACACGATCCTGAAGGCTCAGGGGATGACCGAGGGCACGGTCGGCCAACGCATCGACGCCCTCAACAAGGACCCGGCCCAGCTGTGGCCCAACACCGAAGAGGGCAAGGCCGCCCTGATCGAAAGCCTGAACCGCCAGGTCGCCGCGCTGGACCCGCTGCTGCCGCGCCTGTTCGGCCGCCTGCCGCGCTCGAGAGTCGAGGTGCGCCGCGTCCCGCCGGCGATCGAGGCCGGGGCGCCGGGCGGCTATTACCAGGGCCCGCCGCTCGACGGCTCGCGGCCGGGCGCCTACTACATCAACCTGCGCGACACGGCGAACTGGCCGAAATTCGCCTTGCCGACCCTGACCTACCACGAGGCCTCGCCGGGCCATCATCTGCAGGTCGCCCTGCAACGGGAAACCGAGACCCTGCCCGCGTGGCGCCGCGCCAACGGCTTCTCCGCCTACAATGAGGGCTGGGCTCTCTACGCCGAGGCGGTGGCCGCCGACGACCTCGACGTCTACGCCGACGATCCGCTCGGCCGGGTCGGCTTCCTGATGTCCTACCTGTTCCGGGCCGTGCGGCTGGTGGTCGACACCGGCCTGCACCACAAGCGCTGGAGCCGCGAACAGGCGGTCGACTACATGGTCGCCTCCGGAGCCAAGCCGGTCGGGGCCGCCAACAGCGAGATCAACCGCTACAGCGTCATGCCGGGGCAGGCCTGCGCCTACAAGATCGGCCACACCGTGATCGCCCGGCTGCGCGCCGAGGCCGAGGCGCGCCCCGGCTTCAACCTGCGCCGCTTCCATGACGCCGTGCTGGTCAACGGCTCGACGCCGCTGTCGGTGCTGGAAGATCTGATGCGGTCGTGAGGGCGGCGGATCAGCCCGCCTCGACCGCCTCCCGGGCCGCCCGTACGGCCGGATCGGCCGCCGCGGCCGCGAGGATCCAGTCGCGGAAGCGGGCGATCTTGGGCGACCGCCGCCGGCCTTCCGGCCACACCAGCCAGTAGGCGTAGTCCGGGATCAACTTGACGCTCAGGGGCACGGGCTGGACCAGCAGCCCTGCCTCGATCTCGCGCGCGAACAGCACCGGCGAGGCCAGGGCGATGCCCTGATCGCCGAGCGCCGCCGCCACCTCCAGCGCCTGATAGTCTGCGCGCAGGCGCGAGGGCGCCTGGCCGTCGGCGACCACCCCGGCGGCGGCGAACCAGACGTCCCACTCCTTGTCGAGCCCGATCCGCGGCGCCCGCAACAGATCCTGCGCCGTCTCCAGCCCCAGCCGGTCGCGCAAACGGGGACTGCACACCGCGGTGAACACGCTGGGCATCACCTCGACGCTCTCCAGCCCCGGCCAGACGCCCGCGCCCGAGCGGATGCCGACGTCGAACCCCTCGCGCGACAGGTCGACCAGATGCGCCGCCGTATCCAGCCGCACCGCCAGTTCGGGACTGGCCAGCTGAAACTCGCCGAGACGGGGCGCCAGCCACTGGGTCGCCAGCGTCGCCAGGGTGGTGATCGACAGCACGGCCTGATCGGCTTCGGTCAGGTCGGACAGGGCCCGGCGCAGAAGGGTCATGGCCTCGGTCGCGGCGCTGGACAGGCGTTCGCCGGGTTCCGTGGGGACGACCTCACGCGGCAGCCGTCGGAACAGGCTCTGACCCAGCCGGCCTTCCAGCGCCTTGATCTGCCAGCTGACTGCGGCCTGGGTCATGCCCAGCTCCTCGGCCGCGCGGGTGAAGCTGTTCAGGCGGGCGGCGGCCTCGAACACGCGAATGGAGGCGAGGGGAATGCCGGCGAGAGGATCGGCCATAAGGGCGCCTTATGTTGTGCGTCGCCAATCTGGTTTGCGAACCGCGTCTGTCAAGCGCATTTGAACCTTGCCCTCACCGCAGGAGCGCAAGGAGATCGATATGGAAGAGGTACATCACACCCATAAGCAAACCACGGGCGGCTGGATCCACGCCCTGGAAACTTGGCGCATGAGCCGCACGCGCCGCCGCATCCATGGCCCCAAGCGCGTCGTCACGCCGTGGGGCCGGGTGAGGGGGACGTCCTACTGAGCCGGACCTAAGGCTCCCGCTGCTGAACCGTCCGGGCGGCTAGTCGACCATCCAGCCGTCCGCCTGGCGCAGGGCGTTGTGGATGGCGGTGGCGGCGAGAGCGGCCTCGGCTCCGGCGACGGCGATCTGGTTCAGCCCGCGTACCACGTCGCCGGCCGCATACAGTCCCGCCACGCTGGTCGCCTGATGGTCGTCGACGATCAGGCGACCGTCGTCGCTCACCCTCGCGTCCAGCGACCGGGCGAGGTCCGCATTGGGCGAGGTTCCAAGCGCCGAATAGACGAGGTCGAACACCCGGAAAGTCCCGCCCCAGCCCAGCGCCGTCACCCGATCGCCCTCAAGCCGGACGTTGTCGATCGGCGCCCGGATCAGTTCGACGCCCAGCCGGCGCAGCTCATCCTCTTTCGTCAGCGCGTCGGCGGGACCGGCGTGGATCAGCGTCACCTGGTCGGAATAGGTGCGCACGAACGCCGCCTCGCGCGCGCCCGCGTCATCCTTGCCGAGGATCGCCACGGACTTGCCGATCGCCTCGTAGCCGTCGCAGATCGGGCAGATCCGGACCAGCGCCCGCTCGATGGCCCGCTCGACGCCCGGCAGGTCGGGATGGTGGTCCGTGACCCCGGTCGCCAGCAACACCGCGCGGGCGCGAACCTCGCGTCCGTTCAGCCTCGCCGTGAAGCCGTCGCCGTCGCGGGCGAGGGCTTCGACCCGGCCGGGCTCGATCACCGCATCGAACTCCATGGCCTGTTCTGTCATGCGTTTCAGGATGGCGTCGCCGGTGATGCCGTGGGGAAAGCCGGGCAGGTTGTGGCTGACCGGAATCCAGCAGGCCCGGGGCGCGCCGCCGTCGGCGACCAGCACCCCCCGCCGAAAACGCGCAAGGTAGGTGGCGGCCGTCAGTCCGGCCGGGCCGGCCCCGATAATCAGGACCTCGGGTCCACCGCCGCTCATAGGGTTAGCCAGGTGGTTGGCCAGTCGTCGACGGGCCCGCCCCGGCACTCGATCATCGCCGACTCGTCAGCCAGAACAAAGTTCCGACCGGACCACGTCCAGGTCGAACCCGTTCCGAGACCGAGGCCGGTGAGAAGGGGCAAGAGGCGCATGGTTTCTCCCTGATCTCTTCCACCGGTTGCGCGGCTCCCCGCACCGGAGACGATAGTCGCGGCTCGGCCGCCCCCCTGCAACCGGCCTGCGCCGCTCAGGGTTCGCCGTGCTCGTTCGCCGCTTCGGCCCCGTCCAACACGCGTCGCATCAGTTCGGGGTCGATCAGCACCGGCGTCTCGCAAAAGGCGAGAATCCAGCGCTGGACCAGCGCCTTCGTTTCGGTATCCAAGATTCTGCCCCCGGCCGTACGCTACAAGCCCGTCCCAACGGCGCTGGCGGCGCCGGGTTTCATTCCAAAGGCGTTTCATCGCCGGGTGTGGCGCCGCGCCGCGGGGTTTGCGCCCCGGCCTGCGGCGGCTATACCGCCCGCCTCACTCCCCATTCCCAATCAGAGGCACGAACCCGCATGACCAGGATCAAGGTCGCCAATCCCATCGTGGACATCGACGGCGACGAGATGACCCGGATCATCTGGCAGATGATCAAGGACAAGCTGGTCTTCCCCTTCCTTGACCTGGAGCTCGACTACTACGACCTGTCGATGGAGAACCGCGACGCCACCGACGACAAGGTGACCGTCGATGCGGCGCACGCGATCCAGAAGCACGGCGTCGGCGTGAAATGCGCCACCATCACCCCCGACGAGGCCCGGGTGAAGGAGTTCGGCCTCAAGAAGATGTGGAAGTCGCCCAACGGCACCATCCGCAACATCCTGGGCGGCGTGGTTTTCCGCGAGCCGATCATCTGCTCGAACGTGCCCCGTCTGGTGCCCGGCTGGACCCAGCCGATCGTCGTCGGCCGCCACGCCTTCGGCGACCAGTACAAGGCCACCGACTTCCTCGTTCCCGGCCCGGGCAAGCTGACCATCAAATTCCAGGGCGAGGACGGCCAGGTCATCGAACACGAGGTGTTCGACTTCCCGTCGTCGGGCGTCGCCATGGGCATGTACAACCTCGACGACTCGATCACCGAGTTCGCCCGCGCCAGCTTCGCCTTCGGCCTGGGCCGCGGCTTCCCGGTCTATCTGTCGACCAAGAACACCATCCTCAAGGCCTATGACGGGCGCTTCAAGGACATCTTCCAGAAGGTGTTCGACGAGGAGTTCGCCGACCAGTTCAAGGCCGCGGGCCTGACCTATGAGCACCGCCTGATCGACGACATGGTGGCGGCCGCCATCAAGTGGTCGGGCGGCTTCGTCTGGGCCTGCAAGAACTACGACGGCGACGTGCAGTCCGACGTGGTGGCGCAGGGCTTCGGCTCGCTGGGCCTGATGACCTCGGTGCTGATGACGCCGGACGGCAAGGTGCTGGAATCGGAAGCCGCCCACGGCACCGTCACTCGCCACTACCGCCAGCACCAGAAGGGCGAGGCGACCTCGACCAACTCGATCGCCTCGATCTTCGCCTGGACCCGCGGCTTCGCCCACCGGGCCAAGCTGGACGGCAACGACGAGCTGGCCAAATTCGCCGCCACCCTGGAGCGGGTCGTGGTCGAGACCGTCGAGTCCGGCCACATGACCAAGGACCTGGCGCTGCTCGTCGGCGACCAGCAGGGCTGGCTGACCACCGAGGGCTTCCTCGACAAGGTCGCCGAGAACCTGACCAAGGCGATGGCCGCCTAGGCGGGCGCTGCCCTTCACGACCCCCAAACGGGCCCCGCCGGACTCGCTCCGGCGGGGCTTTCGTTTGAGCCGGAGCCGCGTTCATGCGTTGATGCGTCAACCTTGGAGGGTCGCGTGAAGAAGCTGTTCGGCAATCTGTTGCTTCTGGCCGTGCTCGCGGCGGTGGTCAGCTTCTTCGCTGCGCCGGCCGTGGCCTTCTTCGGCATCCGCTCGGCGGCGGACGCCAATGACGTCGCCGGCCTGTCGCGGCTGATCGATTTTACGGCCGTCCGCCAGTCCCTGCGGCCGCAGCTGTCCGGAAATCCCGCGGCGATGACCCCGGCGCCGACGTTTCTCGAGGACCCGATCGGCGCCGTCCGTCGCCAGTTCGAGCCGACCGACGCCGCCACGATCGCGGACGCCGACGCCTATCTGACGCCGGCGGCGCTGGCTGGCCTGACGCGGGGCGAGGGCCGCTACGCCTCGCAGCGGTCCGCTCTTCCCGCTGTCGGCGCCGCCGCCAGCCCGATGCCGGCGCCGGTGTTCTGGGGCGTCAACCGCGCCCGGCTGGCCGTCGACGACGAAGGCGGCTCGCGCACCGTCTTCACCTTCGAGCGCAAGGGCCCGTTCGAGTGGAAGCTGGTCCACATCGGTCTGCCCGAAGGGAGCGCGCCCGCCGTCTCCGCGCCGGCCGCCCCGCCCGCCACCGCCGCCCCCGCGCCTCGACCCTAGGCAGTCCGCTCGACTCGCGGCAACCGTAGCGGTGGGGAGGCGTTTCGACGCCAGAGGGTCGTCATGAACAAGAAACTCGTCGTCGGTCTCGCCGTCGTCGCCGTCGCCGTTTTCGCCGTCGCCTGGGCCGCCGCGCCGGTGTTCGCCGCCCAGGCGCTGATCCGGGCCGCCAAGGCCGGGGATGCGGATCGCATCGAGCAACTGGTCGACTTTCCGGCGCTGCGTGAGAGCCTGAAGGACGAGCTGACGGCGGAACTGGCCGCCCATATGCGCCGGGACCCGCGCCTGGCGGAGAGCAACCTCGGCGGGCTGGGCCTGATCCTGGCCCCGATGCTGCTGTCCGGGGCCGTGGACGCCGCCGTCACCCCTGAAGTGGTGGCGCAGATGGTCGCCACGGCCGAAGCGCCCGATCCGGCCGTGCGCGATCAGCCGGAGCCGGGCGACGACCGTGACGCCGACGACATCCATCAAGCCTGGGGCTACCGCGATCTGAACGCCTTCGCCGTCACCCTGACCGACCGCGACCACCCGGATCAGCGGCTGGCGCTGATCCTGGAACGGCGCGGCCTGTTCACGTGGAAGCTGGCCGCGGTGGATATCCAGAACGACGCGGCGGCCTGATCAGGCGCCCAGGGCCGCCCTGACCGCCGCCAGACCCTCTTCCGCCTTCGACCCGTCGGGCGCGCCGCCCTGGGCGAAGTCCGGCTTGCCGCCCGCGCCCTGTCCGCCCATGGCCAGCACGGCCGCGCGAGCCAGATCCGCCGCATTGACCTTGCCGGTCATGTCGGAGGTCACGGCCACGGTGACTGCGGCCTTGCCGTCGGTGACGCCGATCAGGGCGACGACGCCGGAGCCGACCTGTTTGCGGAAATCCTCGGCCACGCCGCGCAGGCCTTTGCCGTCGACCCCGTCGAGGACGCGGGCGATCAGCTTGACGCCGTTGATCTCTTCCGGCGCGGCGTTGCCGCCCGAACCGCCGCCCAGGGCCAGTTGCTTCTTCAGCTCGGCGACCTGCTTCTCCAGCGTCTTGACCGAGCCGGTCAGGGCCTCGACCCGCGCGGGGACGTCGGCGGGCTGGACCTTGAAGCCCTGGGCCAGCTTCCTGGCCACCCCGGCCTGGGCCAGAAGATGCTGGCGCGCGGCCTCGCCGGTCAGGGCCTCGATGCGGCGCACGCCGGCGGCGATGCCGCTCTCCGAGACGATCTTGAACAGGGCGATGTCGCCGGTGCGAGCCACGTGGGTGCCGCCGCACAGTTCGACGGAGTAGGGCTTGTCCGCCTCGGTCAGCGACCGGCCCAGAGTCAGCACGCGGACCTCGTCGCCGTATTTCTCGCCGAACAGGGCCACGGCGCCGGCTTCGATGGCCGCCTGGGGCGCCATCATCTTCGTTTCGGCCGGGAGGTTCTGGCGGATGACGGCGTTCACCTCATCCTCCATCCGCGCCAGCTCGTCCTCGGTGACGGGGGCGTTGTGGCTGAAGTCGAAGCGCAGGCGTTCGGCGTCGACCATCTGGCCCTTCTGGGCCACGTGGCCGCCCAGCACATTGGCCAGCGCCTTGTGCAGCAGGTGGGCGGCCGAGTGGTTGGCGCGGGTGGTCAGGCGGGCGTCGGCGGTGACGCGCAGCTGGACCCGGGCGCCGATCGCCAGCGTGCCCGAGCTGATCTCGATGCGGTGGGCGAACAGGTCGGAGGCGTGCTTCTGGACGTCGAGCACCGTCCCCGCGCCGGTCTCGCCGTGGGCGTCGGTCCATTCGATCTCGCCCCTGTCGCCGGCCTGGCCGCCGCCTTCGCCGTAGAAGGGGGTCTGGTCGAACAGGACCTCGGCGGTCTCGCCCGGGGCCAGTTCGTCGACCGAGGCGCCGTCGCGCACGATGGCCAGAACCTCGCCCGAGCCCTCGATCGCGTCATAGCCGGTGAAGACGGTGGGGCCGAGGCGGTCGCGCAGGGCCAGCCATTCGGTCGTCGAGGCGGTCTGGCCCGAGCCGGTCCAGTGTTCGCGCGAGCGGCTGCGCTGCTCTTCCATGGCCGCGTCGAAGCCTTCGGTGTCGACGGTGAAGCCGCGGCGGCGCGCCTCGTCCTGGGTCAGGTCCAGCGGGAAGCCGTAGGTGTCGTAGAGGGCGAACGCGGTCTGGCCCGGCAGCACGCCGCCCTCGCCGAGATCCTTGGCCGCGTCCTCCAGCAGGCCCATGCCGCGGCCGAGGGTGGTGCGGAAGCGCATCTCCTCCTGCTTCAGCGTGTCCTCGATGAAGGCCTGGGCGCGGCGCAGTTCGGGATAGGCCTCGCCCATCTCCTGCACCAGGGTCGGCACCAGCCTGTGCATCAGCGGATCGGCCGCGCCCAGCAGGTGGGCGTGGCGCATGGCCCGGCGCATGATCCGGCGCAGCACATAGCCGCGGCCCTCGTTCGACGGCGTGACCCCGTCGGCGATCAGGAAGGACGACGAGCGCAGGTGGTCGGCGATGACCCGGTGGCTGGGGGCGCGGTCGCCCTCGGCGGCGGTGTGGGTCTCGTGCTCCGACGCCGCGATCAGGGAATGCACGCCCTGCAGCACCGCCGCGACGCGCTCCAGTCCCATGCCGGTGTCGATCGACGGCTTCGGCAGCAGGCTGCGGCTGCCGTCGGCCGCCTGTTCGAACTGCATGAAGACCAGATTCCAGATCTCGACCCAGCGGTCGCCGTCCTCGTCCGGCGTACCCGGAGGGCCGCCCCAGATGTGGTCGCCGTGGTCGTAGAAGATTTCGGTGCACGGGCCGCAGGGGCCGGTGTCGCCCATCGACCAGAAATTGTCCGAGCCGGCGATGCGGGTGATGCGGCTCTCGGGCAGGCCGGCGATCTTCTTCCACAGGTCGAAGGCCTCGTCGTCGTCGATGTAGACGGTGGCCATCAGCCGGTCGGCGGGGATGCCGAACTCTTTCGTGACGAGGTTCCAGGCCCGCTCGATGGCGTGCTCCTTGAAATAGTCGCCGAAGGAGAAATTCCCCATCATCTCGAAGAAGGTGTGGTGGCGGGCGGTGTAGCCGACGTTGTCGAGGTCGTTGTGCTTGCCGCCGGCGCGGACGCATTTCTGGGCGCTGGTGGCGCGCTTGTTGGCCCGGGTCTCTTGGCCGGTGAAGACGTTCTTGAACGGGACCATGCCGGCGTTGACGAACAGCAGGGTCGGGTCGTTCTGCGGCACCAGCGGGGCGGACTGGACCTTCTCGTGGCCGTCGGCCGCGAAGTAGTCGAGGAAGCTCGAGCGGATCTGGTTCAGGCTGGACATGAGGCGCGCGGTCAATCGGGGAGGCGAAAAGGAACGGGCGTCATATAGGGCTTTCGGCCCGAAAGCATCACCCGGCCGTGATGCGGGGCCGATCAGGCCGGGTCGGAATCGCCGAGGACGCGTCGGACGATCCAGGCGATCGGCAGGCCGACGCACAGGATGTGGATCACGATCGGCTTCAGCGCCGCCACGAGGGTGTCGGGCGGCGCAAGGGTCGAGGCCGAGAGCGGCACGACGACGTAGGTCATGGCCAGCCAGACCGCGAGGCCGAAGGCGACGCCGGCCGGAAACCACAGCCGGCGCAGCGCCGGCGCCCGCGCCGCGGCGAGCACGAACACCGCGGTTATGCCCAGCATGACGGCGAAATGCGACGCCAGCCCGAGCCAGGCCGTGGGCCAGCCGCCGCGGTAGGCCTCGTTCCCCAGCCAGCCGCCGGCCACGGACTGCAGCACGACCCGGGCCGGAACCTGCGGATTGGTCAGAATGGCGGCGCCGATGTCGAGCGTCCCCGCGACCAGCGTGGCGAGCAGGACGGCGCGGATCATGGCGCCGGAAACGGATCGGGTCATGCGACGTCCTCCCAAGCGTGACGGTTACCCGGCCGCGGCCCGCCGACAAGAAAAAAGGCCGCCCGACCCGGGTGAGGGATCGAGCGGCCGCTCCGTCCGGCCCGGCCCGGCGGGGTCGGTGGCGGGTCGGCGGACCCGGCCGGAGAAGGGGGTGGGCGGTAGACTCCGGACCGAAAAAACACAGTCGATGGAGTCTACCCCGTCTACCGGGGGCTCAGCCCTCGAGGTCCTGGCCCTCGTCGGGTTCGGGTGTGCCCAGCAGCTCCTCGGCGATCTTGTTGGTCGAGGCGCGCACGGCCTTTTCGATCGACTCGGCGATGTCGGGATTGGCCTTGAGGAAGGCGCGCACGTTCTCGCGGCCCTGGCCGATGCGCTGGCTGTCGTAGGAGAACCAGCTGCCCGACTTCTCGACGATGCCGGCCTTGACGCCCAGGTCGATGATCTCGCCCAGCTTGGAGATGCCCTCGCCGTACATGATGTCGAAGATGACCTCGCGGAACGGCGGGGCGACCTTGTTCTTGACCACCTTGACCCGGGTGGTGTTGCCGACGACCTCGTCGCGGTCCTTGATCGCGCCGGTGCGGCGGATGTCGAGGCGGACCGAGGCGTAGAATTTCAGCGCGTTGCCACCCGTCGTCGTCTCCGGCGAGCCGTACATGACGCCGATCTTGTGGCGGATCTGGTTGATGAACAGGACGATGCACTGCGACTTGTTGATCGAGGCGGTCAGCTTGCGCAGCGCCTGGCTCATCAGACGGGCCTGAAGGCCGGGCAGGCTGTCGCCCATCTCGCCCTCGATCTCGGCGCGGGGCGTCAGCGCCGCGACGGAGTCGACCACCACGATGTCCACGGCCCCCGAGCGCACCAGGGTGTCGACGATCTCGAGCGCCTGTTCGCCGGTGTCGGGCTGGGACACCAGCAGGTCGTCGAGGTTGACGCCCAGCTTCTGGGCGTAGCCCGGATCCAGCGCGTGTTCGGCGTCGACGAAGGCGGCGGTGCCGCCGGCCTTCTGGATCTCGGCCACGGTGTGCAGGGCCAGGGTGGTCTTGCCCGAGCTTTCCGGCCCGAACACCTCGATGACCCGGCCGCGCGGCAGGCCGCCGATGCCGAGCGCCATGTCGAGGCCCAGCGAGCCGGTCGAGACCGAGGGAATGGCCTCGGTCACGCCGTTCTTGCCGAGCTTCATGACCGAGCCCTTGCCGAAGGCGCGGTCGATCTGGGCGATCGCCGCCTCCAGAGCCCGCTGCTTGTCGCCGTCGTCCCGGGTCACCAATTTCAAATTCGCCTGTGCCGCCACCTTGCCGCTCTCCCTTGCCATGATTCCCAACCGGTACCCGGGGGAGAGGCCCGCCTTCGGTCCGATGACCGTGACCCACTCCCTGTGAGCGGCAATATGTGCACGGTTTGTTCCGGTTGCCAATATGTTCTTTTCGGAACGGCGGAGGGATACGTCCGATTTTGACGTAGGGCGACCGGCCGGCGCCGACGGGCGACTTCATCGAAGCCGGGGTCTGCATCGCCCCAAGAGCAGCATTTTCCCCGTTCCGGCCCCGTCGCCGGCGCTACCGGCGGGGCTCCTGACGTCCCCATCGGTCGAAGATCTCGACCCGTCCGCTGAGCATCACCGTGCCCAGGCTCGCGCCGACCGGAAAGAAATACTGGCCTCGGGCGTCGGGCCTGACAGGCCGCCCATCGACAGTGAGCGTCAACTGCCTGTTGGGCGGGCAGCTCTGTCGGGGAGCGCAGGCCGTCGAGACCGCGTATTCACCCCGTTCGACCCTCACCCGCGCCGAGAAGCGGCCTTCCCGATCCGTGGTCGCGATTACGATCGCCGTGCCCCCGGGATTCTTGCCCAGATTGACATCGACCCCGGGGATCGGTTCGCCCGGGTTGATCGCCGCCCCCGAGACGGCCAGGGCAAGGCCGATGAAGGCGATGAGTCTCAGTATCGATGTCATGTCGGGTCTCCCGCAAGGCCATGCCGGCCGCTGTTTGCGGTCGGACAACGCTGGTCACCGAAAGGCTCCGCTGTCAATGCAACCTGTGGCCTATTCGTGAAGATCCCCTCGGACGACTGGAGTTCGGGTCCGATTGGCGAGGACATGTCTCAAGTCTGAATGTCTCCAGAGCACGACCACTGAAACGGTGATGTGGTTTCCCGAATATTCAAACCGCATTGACAGCCAGGCTTGGCCGTGACCAGCCTGACAAACCGCCGATATTCGTGCGGATACTGGAACTGTCAT
Source organism: Brevundimonas sp. (assembly GCF_031082345.1). Taxonomy (GTDB): domain Bacteria; phylum Pseudomonadota; class Alphaproteobacteria; order Caulobacterales; family Caulobacteraceae; genus Brevundimonas. The sequence goes on from NZ_JAVHLH010000006.1 coordinate 15,240, forward strand.
TATGGCATCGCGAGTGGGTCTGATCGGGCTGGCCAGTCTGGTGGGCCTGGCGTTGTCGACCGCCGCCTACGCCCAAACGACGCGAAGCACCGGCGGCATCGTCATCGTCTTTTCCGACATCACAATCTCCTCCATGCACGGCGGTCGCACTGTCACCACCACGCGTACCGACCGGCAGGGGGGCTTTCGCTTCGAACTGCCCGCGGGTGACTACGACATCTGTCTCAATGGACCCGGTCTCAGGGCGGCGATCGATCGCTCCGGCGGCGGCCAGGATGAGGACCGCATCATCGGAATCCTGGTTGGACTGCTGCTGCCGGCGGTCCAGGCCGCACCCGCTGAGCGGAGACTGACCTTCCCCGGTGCCGCCTCGGGACCGGGCCAGGACGGACGACGCGGCCTCTCGCCAGCGGCGCGGGACCTGTGTTTCCCTTACACCGTCAATGCGGGTCCCGGACCCGCTGACGATGTCGAGACGCGCAGAACCCGCGTCGTCGACAACGTGAGCCCAGCCCCCGTCGATCGTGGACGCGCCGGCGGCGTCCGGGTGGCGACGGGCGATGTAAACGGCGACGGGCGCGCCGACCGCCAGGTCGATCCGCGCATCGCGTCCCCTGGCCCCCAGGCGACCCCCGCGCGCCCCGCCGCGCCTCAAACCGTTGCCGTCGCCGGCTCGATCCGCCTGGTGCGATGAGCATGACCGACCTGACCCTGAACCGCCGACTGGTGCTGTCCGGCGCAACCCTCGCCGTGGCGGGCCTCGCCGCCCCGGCCATGGCCCGGCCCCAGACTCGCGCCGCCTTCGACGGCCTGAGAAAGACCATCGCGGTCGATCTCTTTCAGGCCACCGAGGCCGTCGGCGGTTCGGTCACGGCCGAGGGCATGACCGCCATGCTGACCCAGGCCCTGGTCGAGGACGGCCGTTTCCTGGTGATCGAAGGCGGCGGGGGAATGGAGGCCAGCGCCGTCGTGCGCGGAGCCGTGACCAAATACGAGGCGGCGGCGGGCGGCGGCGGGCTGAGCATCAGCGGCGGCCCGCTGGGCGGCCTGCTGGGCGGTCGCGCCAGCACCCGCAGCCAGACCGCGGTCATGGAGATCGCCCTGCGCCTGGTCGACGCCGCCTCGGGCCAGGTGGTCTCGACCTCCAGCGCCCAGGGGCGCGCCACGTCGCGCACCTCGGAGGCCGGATTGGTTGAAAGCTGGGGCGGCGGGCGACTGGGCGGCGAGATCTTCCGCACAACCCCCATCGGGCAGGCGGGCCAGGACGCCATCATGAAGGCGGTGGATCAGATCGCCGGGGGAATGCGCGCAGTGGAATGGTCGGCGCTGGTGGTCGATGCCGCCGACAACGGCGTCTATCTGAACGCCGGGGCCGACCGCAACGTCCAGTCCGGCCTGATGCTGAGCGTCTGGCGGCCCGGCCGCACCCTGACCGATCCTGGCACCGGCGAGGTCCTGGACGTTGAGATGGCCCGCATCGGCCGGGTCCGGGTCGAGACGGTGCGCGACCGGCTGTCCATCGCCAGCATCGTCGATGGCGAGCCGCCCATCCGCGGCGACGTTCTGAAGGCGGATTAACAGCCTCGAGAGATGACCATGACCATCAGACCTGTCGCCATCGCCGCCATCGCCCTGCTGCTCGCGGCCTTCGGGCAAGCCACGCCGGGCACCCCGATTTCAGATACACCCATCGGCCTCGAGGGCGAGCCCCAGTGGCTCGCCGCCCCCGTCCGGACCGACGCCCGCGGAGAAGCCGTCTTCTCCGTCGGACCCGGCCGCTATGCGGTGTTCCTGACCAACCCATCGGTCACAGCCGTCGTGACCGTCACGCCCGTCAACGACGCGCCGTCGATGACCTCCGCGCCGATCAGACCCGGTCGAGGTCGGGTCTATGCGGTCGACGCTACGGGACGCCGGCTGGTGACCAGCGTCCCGCGCGGCGGCGGCCGCGTTCGTGTCTCCCTGAGCGTCTGGGATGATACCGATATCGTGCACCGCCAGGTCGATGATGGTCGGATCGACCGCCCCCTGAACGGGGCCGGCTCCGGCGGACTGATCGCCGCCGGGGCCTCGGCCCCCGTCAATGGCATTGGTGGAACCGGCGGCGGCCGGCTGTCGAACAGGGGGCGCCCGGAAAACGGAGAAACGCGGGCGACCGCCAACCCATCCGGCGGACCCATCGACATTGAGTCGTGGTCATGGGGGCGGATCGATCGGGTGAATACGGTGCAGGTGTGCGCAGCGCGAGGCGGGGACGTCGTCATGCATGAGGGCGTCCAGCAGTGCCGCCTGCCGGCGACGGCCCGCCGCGAGGAGACCAATTCGGCAATGGGGACAGTATCGACCACGCGTTAGACCTGACCGGGCCCCGCCAACGGTTCGCCCGTCCCAAAGGCTGCAACAAGGAAATGGACACCATGCGGAAAGCAGCGATCATCCTGGCCGGCGCGGCCATGTTCGACCTCGGCATCGTCGTCGTATCGGTCCAGGCGCAGCAGGTAACTCAGCAACCGCTGATCCGACCTGGGACGAACGTTCCGGCTTCTGAGGGACAGGATGCCCGCGGGACCACCAGAACGGGTGACGAGCGCGCCGGTGCCCTCGGGACCGTCACTTTGAGTGGGAGTACAGACAACGGCGTGCGTGAAAGCAGTCGTGATCGTCATATCGACAAATCAAACCCGGTAGCCTTCATCAAGATCGATCTGGTGAATACAGTCCAGTCGTGCATCGGCCGCCGGGGCGCGGTGGTCACTGTCGACGGCGTCCAGCAGTGCCGCCTGCCGGCGACGCCCCGCCGCGAGGAGGCCAATTCGGCAATGGGGGCAGTATCGACCACGCGTTAGACCGACGGGGCCCGCCGACGGGCCACCCGTCCCAAGGACTGCGACAAGGAACAGACACCATGCGGAAGACAGCCCTCATCCTGGCCGGCGCGGTCGCCTTCGACCTCGGCGTCGTCGTCGTATCGGCCCAGGCGCAGGAAAGCGTGCGTCCGTCGCCAGGAGCCGTCGTCGCGGCGCCCGGAACGATCCCGAACCGGGATCACATCGACCAGGACGCCCAGATCACGGCCTGCGCCGACGGCAAACACATGCCTGACACCCGGCTCAGCGCCTGTCGGACCAACCCTTCGGATCCGTCGGGCCCCGCCAGTCAGACGAGAGCCGGCGACATGTTCCTCAAGATCGACGCCGGATTCACCGCCCGGGCCTGCGCATCCCGGCGCGGCGCGGTCGTCAGGCATGAGGGCGTTCAGCAGTGCCGCCTGCCGGCGACGGGAGACCTCGACATCCACAAACAGGGTGTGGCGTTGAGCTTTACGAAGATCGACATCCACTACACGGCTCGCGCCTGCATCGCCCAGCGGGGCGAGATCGTCACGCGGGACGGTGTCCAGCAGTGCGCCCTGCCGGCCGAACCGGGGAACACCAGACCCAGCCGGCGATAATGGCTGACGATACGAGTTCCGCGCGCGCGGGCGTACGACGCGGGGCGCCGCCGCAACCGGTCGGTCCGGACGAGGACGCGGTCGTGCGCCTGTCGGCGGCCCCGTCCGACGGGGAGGCGACCGCGACCGGTCGGGTGGTGCTGGAGGTAGGGAGAGAGCGGATTCCGGTCGAGATGACCGTGCCCGCCGGCCTCGTCGCGGTCGAGGACGTGCTGCCCATCATTCACGGCCTCAGCAGCCTGTTCGCGACGCGGGCGACGGCGCGGGCCGAGGCGGACGGGCTCGAAATTTCCTGCCGCGCCGGCTGCGGCGCCTGCTGCCGCCAACTGGTGCCGGTCGCCCCCGCCGAGGCCCGCGCCCTGGCCCGGCTGGTCGAGGCCATGCCCGAGCCGCGGCGCGGACGGGTGCGCCGCCGGTTCGAAGCGGCTCTCGACACCCTGGAGCCGCTGGGCCTGATGGAGCGGCTGGACCGGAACCGCGATGACCGCCAGCTGATCGCACGGGAGTATTTCGCCGCCGGCGTCGCCTGCCCCTTCCTTGAGGACGAGTCGTGTTCGATCCACGCCGACCGGCCGCTGTCGTGTCGCGAATATCTGGTCACATCGCCGCCGGCCCTGTGCGCCGCCCTGACTCCGGGCATCGAGAAGGTGGTCCTTGAGGCCCGGCCCTCGCTGGCGCTTCTGAACGCCGATCTCCGGGACGGGTGGCTGCCGCTCGTGCTGTCGCTGGTCCAGGACGCCCAGTCTCCGCCTTCGCCCCGTGACCGCCCTGCAGCCGAGATTCTGAAACAGGTGATCAGCGGCCTGTGAGACCGGGCTGGAAGTCGATCAGGGACGAATGCCAACGGTAAAACGTTTCGCTTGGACGTCGCCCAACCTCCGACCTGCAAAACGGACCTCTTCAAGTTGGTAGGCGTGACAGGATGCATTGGCGGCGCGTCGGCCGCGAGGACTTGATCCTCAAGCGTCGCCATGCGTTCAGGGGCCATGACAAAACGCTCCAAGCCCGCCGTCCTCAATATCCGCAACGCCAGGCTGGCGGATGTGAACGCCATCTCGGCCCTCGTCGCCAAGGTCTACAAGGACATGCCGGCCTATACGCCGGGGATGCTGCGCGGCCAGATCGCGGCCTTTCCGGACGGCCAGTTCGTGGTCGAATACGCCGACGAGATCGTCGGCTACGCCGCCGGCTTCCGCATCGACGAGAAGACGGCGATGTCGCCGCACACCTGGACCCAGATCACCGGCGGCGGATACGCGGCGCGGCACGATCCGATGGGCGACTGGTTCTACGGCATGGAGGTGTGCGTCGATCCCGACCGGCGGCGGCTGAGGATCGGCCAGCGGCTGTATGACGCGCGGCGCGACCTGTGCGAGGCCCAGAACCTGCGCGGCATCGTCTTCGGCGGGCGGATGCCGGGGCTGGCGCGGCGCAAGGCGGCCTATCCGGACGCGCGCGAATATCTGGACGCGGTCACGGCGCGCAAGCTGAACGACCCGGTGATCGGCTTCCACATGCGCTCGGGCTTCGAGCCGATCGGGGTGCTGGACAACTATCTGGTCTCGGACACGGCCTCGATGGGCCATGCGGCGCACATGGTGTGGCGCAATCCCTATTATGTGGAGACGCACGGGCGCGGGGCGGCCTTCGCGGTCAAGGAGACGGTGCGGGTGGCGACGGTGCAGCTCCAGGCCCGCAAGGTCGCCAGCTTCGAGGAGTTCATCTCCAACATCGAATATTTCGTCGATGTGACCTCGGACTATCGCTCGGACTTCGTGGTGTTTCCGGAGCTGTTCACCCTGCAGCTGCTGTCGCTGGAATCGAAGAAGCTGACCCCGGTGGAGTCGATCGAGGCCCTGACCCGCTACACGCCGCGCTTCGTCGAGGCGATGCGCAAGATGGCGGTCGAGTACAACATCAACATCATCGGCGGCTCCCACCCGACGCGGACCGAGGACGGCGACATCCAGAACGTCGCCTATGTCTTCCTGCGCGACGGCTCGGTGCACGAGCAGGAGAAGATCCACCCGACGCCGAACGAGCGCCACTGGTGGAACATCAAGGGCGGCGACCGGGTGCACGCCATCCCGACCGACTGCGGGCCGATCGGGGTGCTGATCTGCTACGACTCCGAGTTCCCGGAGCTGGCGCGGCGGCTGGTCGACGAGGGGGCGCGGCTGCTGTTCGTGCCGTTCTGCACCGACAACCGGCAGGGCTATCTGCGGGTGCGCTACTGCTCGCAGGCGCGGGCGATCGAGAACCAGTGCTACGTCATCCTGTCGGGCAACGTCGGCAACCTGCCCAACGTCGAGAACATGGACGTGCAGTACGCCCAGTCCTGCATCCTGACGCCGTGCGACTTCCCGTTCGCGCGGGACGGGGTGGCGGCCGAGGCGTCGGAGAATGTCGAGACGGTGACGGTGGCGGACCTCGACCTGTCGGACCTTGCCTGGGCCAAGTCGCAGGGCACGGTGCGCAATCTGCGCGACCGGCGCTTCGACCTGTACAAGACGGTGTGGACCGACGGGGGGTGAGGGCTTTTGGGCCCTTGCTCGGGCGATGACTGGTTCATCACAACGAACACGACGAGGTCACGACGGACACAACGGATCCTGCGCGGATGACGGACCCGGGCCCGCGTTCGAAGTGACTGAAATGCGGCGTACGCCGCGATCGCAAGGCACCGGAAAAGACACTGGCGCGGACGCGGCTCCGGTCCCGTCGTGTCCGTTGTGCCTTCCGTTGTGACCGCTGTGATGAACTTTCAGCCTCAGCCCGGGCGGCGCCAGACGACGATGCCGAGCTTCGATATCTGGACGGGCTCGCCATGCTGGTTGCGGGTCTCGTTGCGGGTGCGGACCATGCCGCGGTCGGGGCGCGACCTCGACGGGGTGATCTCCAGCACCTCGATGTGAACCGTCAGCGTGTCGCCGGGGCGGGTCGGGCGCGGCCAGGTGGTTTCGCCACCGACGCCGATCAGGCCGCCGGCGATCGGCAGGCCGTCGACCAGCAGCCGCATGCTCAGCGCCGCCGTGTGCCAGCCGCTGGCCGCCAGCCCGCCGAACAGGCTGTCGCGGGCGGCGTCCTCGTCGAGGTGGAAGGGCTGGGGATCATAGTCGCGGGCGAATGCCTTGATGGCCTCGGTCGTGACGGTGACCGGGCCGGTGACGAAGGTCTGTCCGACGTGGAGGTCTTCGAGGTAGAGCGTCCCGGCCACGCTCAGGCTCCGTCCACGGCGGGCGGCGGGACCGGCATCGGTTCCGCCAGCCGCGCCCAGCCGGACAGGGCCGCGCCCAGCACCAGCACCGCCAGCGCCGCCATCAGCCACGGCCTCGCCGCGCCCTGTTCCGGCGACAGCGGCCGGACCAGCATCAGCGCCAGCAGGCCCAGCAGCACCAACACGCCCGGCAGGTCGAGGCCGACGCCGAGGAAGACCGGATGCGACAGGCCGATCAGCCAGCCGACGCCGAGCGTCGCCGCGACGGCGATGGGGGCCAGCGACCGTGCGCGGGTCAGGCCGGGGTCGAGCACGCTCGCCAGCGCCGCCGCGACGGCCGCGAGCAGGCCCGGCCAGATGAACAGGAAGGCGGCTTCCGGCGCCACGGTCTGGGCGGCGGCTCCGATGAGCAGCGTCAGGGCGATCAGGCCGGTCCAGCCGCCCCAGGTCGTGCGCGCCGCCAGTCCCGGCGCCAGCGACAGGCCGATGGCGACGATCGAGGCGCCGATGACGACCGGATTGCCGAACCCGCCCAGGGCGAGGGCCGCGACGGCGGCCGCCGCGAGGGCGACGGCGGTCAGGCGGCGGTCGGCGCGCTTGCGCCCGCCCAGCACGGCCATGACGAGCGCCAGAACGGTCAGGGCCGCGCCGGCCTCCATCCACGGCAGGCGGGCCAGCAGGGTGTAGTAGGCCTCGGCGCTGTCGGCCCGGCCCGACATCGGACCCGCCAGCGTCCGCACCGCCTGGGTCAGGACGAGGCCGGCGGCGACGAACCAGAGGCCGTCCAGCGCGCCCCGGCCGACGTCGGCCATGGTCAGGCCCGCCCGCTTCCGCGCGCGCCACGCCGCCGCGCCCAGCAGGCCGAGCGCGAGGGCCAGAAGGCCCCAGCCCGCCGCCGGCGGGTGGCTGACGACCACACGCCCGAACAGGTCGGCGTAGACCGTCGTGGCCCCGCTCGCCGGCAGGGCGTCGGCGCGCAACAGGGCGTCGGCGTTCTCGAGCGTCTGCGAGCCGATGTGCTGGACCGAGCCGCGGTCCAGCACATCCGCCCCGGAATGGGCGTGGTACTGTTCCGGCCGTCCGATGAAGGCCAGGTTCAGGCCCTGGACGCCGCGGTCCTTGGGGATGGTGAAGTCGGTGCCGTTGGGCATCCGCTCATAGACGAAGCCGGCCAGCGAGTTGGCGGTGACGCCGCCGTCGGCGCGCACCCCGGCGCGGCTGAACAGGGCGATGGTGTCGGCGGCGCCGCGCCCGGTCTCGAACATCATGGCCCGGCCGCCGCCGCCGCGCGCCTCCAGATTGATGACGGCGCCGATGCGGTCGCGCAGGGGGTGGCCGCCCCAGAAGATGCGGGCGCCGTCGAGGCCGATCTCCTCGGCGTCGGTGAACAGCACCACCAGGGTCCGCTCCGCCGGCCCCCGCGCGCGCAGGGCCCGCACCGTCTCCAGAATGGCGGCCACCCCGGTCGAATCGTCGGCCGCCCCGGCCGACATCGGCACGGTGTCGTAATGGGCCATCAGGGCCACGGCGGGCAGGGCCGGGTTCCGCCCCGGCAGCACGCCGATCAGGTTGGTGGCGGTGAAGTTCGCCGCCTCGGGGTCGCCGCCCATCCGCCGCAGATAGCGCGCCGAGCCGCGCGAGATCGGCCCGGTCTGGATCGAGGTCTGAAGCCCCAGAGCGGTCATCCGCTGTTGCAGGAACATCCGCACCCGGGCGTGATCCGCCGAGCCGACCGGATGCGGCCGTTGCGCCAGCTCGCGCACGTCGGCCATGGCTCGGTCCGTGGAGAAGGCCGTGGCGGGTGCCTCAAGTCCGGCCGGGGTTGGGACCTGCAGGGACAGGACCCCGATCAGCAACGCGAGCGCCAGCGATCCGACCAGCCAGAACAGCCGCATGAGACATCCTCCCCGATGACGGGCGGAGCCTAGCGGCGGCGGGCCGACGCGTCACCTCCGCCGTCGCCGGGCAACCATTTCGGTCAAGGATTCCTTAGAGCCTGCAACCTAAGCCCGAGGCCGGCGGGGGAAGGCGGCCAGGAATGTTCAAATCCCTGAAGGCGATGATCCGGCGCATGCGATGCCGCCGCCACCGGTGGCGACCCGACCGGAGTCGGCCGGGCGGCGAATGGTGCGACCTGTGCGGCGCGCGCCGGAAGGCTGCCGCGAGCTGAAGAGGGTTGGTCCGGCGTCCGGTCCTACGCCGCTCGGCGCAGCGCCGACGGCGTCTTGACGAACAGGCCGGGGCGGCCGGCGACCGGGCGGAAGGCGAGGCTGTCGCCGTCCAGGGCCTCGTCGAGCCCGAGGAACAGGCAGCCGTCGTCGACCAGCCGGCGCTCCAGGTTGTCGAGCGCCTGACCGCGCCGCGCCGGCTCCATGTCGGCCAGCACATGGCGGCAGAAGATGACGTCGAAGCGGTGATCGTCGGCCGGCGGGTCCAGCAGGTTGGCGCGGGCGAAATGGACCACGGCGCGCAACTGGGGCTTGGCGATCCAGCTGTCCTCGTGCTGGTCGAACCAGTCCAACATGGTCCCGGCCTTGAGGCCGCGCTGGATCTCGAAGCCGGTGTAGGCGCCGGAGCGGGCCTTCTCGAGCGCCCGCTGCGACAGGTCGGTGCCGATGATCTCGACCGGGAAGCCGGCGTCTAGGGCGCCGATGGCCAGAGACCAGGCCTCCTGACCGGTCGAACAGCCCGCCGACCAGACCTTGACCGGGATCCCGCCGCGCGCCGCCGACAGGGCCGGCAGCAACTCGCCGGCGAAGGTGTCGAAGGTCGGGCGGTCGCGTCTGAACCAGGTCTCGGGGTTGAGCAGGGCCTCGATCACGGCCCAGGCCAGGGCCGCCACCGGCTTGGCCCACAGCGAGGCCAGCAGGTCGTCGACGGTCTCATAGCCCTCGCGGCGGGCCAGCGGCCCCAGCCGGTGCTCGGCCAGCTTCATGCGGTCGCGCGTCAGCCGGAACCCGGCGCGCGACGCCATCAGCGACTGCAGGCGATCGAAGGCTTCCGGCGACATGGGTTCAGACGGCCCCCACCTCGGCGAATTTCGACGTCAGGATCTCGCCGTCGAACGGCTTCATCACATAGTCGTCGGCGCCGGCGGACAGGGCCTCGGCGATGCGTTCGGCGCGCGTCTCGATGGTGCAGAACAGGACCTTGGGGCCGGCTCCGCCCGGCAGGGTCCGCAGCCGCCGCAGGAAGGTCAGCCCGTCCATGACCGGCATCGACCAGTCCAGCAGGATGACCTCGGGCATGACCCCGGCGCAGAAGGTCAGGGCCTCGGAGCCGTCCGCGGCCTCATCGACCTCGAAGCCGAGGCCTTCGATGATGCGTCGCGCGACCTTGCGGATGATCCGGCTGTCGTCGACGATCAGGCAGGTTCTGGGGGTCAAGGCCTTGGGTTCCGGAACTGACGCTCACAACGCCTGCGTGTGCGTTATCCTTATCATCGCAGCGCGCCGGTTAATGAGTCCTTGGGAAACCCGCTTAAGGGTCAGTTAGGCATGTGGATGGTCAGGGCCACGCGGCCCTCGTCGGCCTGCACCGCGAGCGAGCCGCCCGCGTCCCGGGCCGTCAGCCACAGCCAGTAGGGCTGGATCCATTGTCCCGGCAGACCCTCGTCCAGCGGGCGCCCCGTCAGGCCGGCCACGGCCTCGGGCTTGAGCCGGGCCCGCGCGCCCTCGGCCACGCCGGCGATGGTCAGATTGGCGCCCTCGCGTCGGGTCGAGACCGCCGCCGAGCCGCCCGACGGGAGGGCGGCCATGGTCAGGTAGGCGAGGTTCACCAGTGCGCGGGCCTGGGCCTTGGAATAGTCGCCGCCCTCGGCCCGCCAGTCCAGCGTCGCCCGACCGCCCTCCGTCAGGCCGGCGATCAACTCGCCCAGCTCCGCCGCGGAGAATCGCTCCGCCGAGGTCGAGGCCCCGAAGGCCACCCGGGCGAAGGCCACCAGCGCGACCATCTTTTTCGCGCTGGCCTCGATCAGCCCCATGGCGTCCTCGCGCATGTCCTGGGCGGTCGGATCCTTCAGCAGGTCCAGCCCGGAACTGATCGCCCCGGCCGGGCTGATGAAGTCGTGGCACAGCTTGCCGGCGACCAGCGCGGCCAGGGCCTGGCCGTCGGGAAGGGAGGAGGGCGTGTCGGTGTCGGTCATCGGGCTCGAAAACAACAGGTGGGCGGTCGCGCGAACGCTGCCCTGATTTGCCGGTTCTTCAAACCGTCCCGATGGTCTATCGGAGCGGCCATGAGCAAGAGACTGACCGCCGACCTCGCCTCGGGCGCATTGACCGAGGCGTTGGCCGACATCGCCGAGGACGCCGCCCGCGTCATCCTGCCTTACTGGCGCAACGGGGTCGTGGCCGAGTCCAAGGCCGACGACAGCCCGGTGACCAAGGCCGACCAGGAGGCCGAAGCCCTGATCCTCGAGCGGCTGGAAGCCCTGTATCCCGGCGTCCAGACCGTGGCCGAGGAGGCCGTCGCCGCCGACGGCGCCCCGGCCGAGGCCGCCGACTGGTTCTGGCTGATCGATCCGCTGGACGGCACCCGCGGCTTCATCGAGGGCCGCGAGAGCTACACCGTCAACATCGCCCTGGTGCACAAGGGCGTGGTCGTCGCCGGCGTGGTCACCGCCCCGGCCACGGCCACGACCTGGCGCAGCGGCAAGCCCGGCGCCGGCGCCTTCCGCCGCCGTTTCGGCGAGGCCTGGCAGGCCATCAAGGTGCGCAACCGCCCCGCCTCGCCGATGGCGGTGATGAGCCACTCCATGACCGACGTCGAGGCCGAGCGCCTCGCCTCGCGCCACGGCTGCGTCCAGTGGCAGGGCACGGATTCGTCGCTGAAATTCTGCCTGATCGCCGAGGGCCGCTTCGACGCCTATCCGCGCACCGGCCCGACCTCGGAGTGGGACACGGCTGCGGGTCAGGCCGTGCTCGAGGCCGCCGGCGGACGGGTCATGGCCGAGGACGGCCAGCCGCTGCGCTACGGCAAGGCCCGCTTCGCCAACGGCGGCTTCGTGGCGCTAGGGGGCTAGAGGCTCAGGGCCGGGCGACCGGCTCCGGCGTCGCCAGCACGACCCTTTGCATCAGCGCCGGGACGCCCCATTCGCGGGCGGTTTCGAGCGCCTCGGCCAGCATCAGCCCGACGGCGCGCGGCCCGGTTCCCGTCAGCCGCCCCCTGGCCATGGCGAGATGCGCCATGCCGATCTGGTCGGCGGCCCAGTCGACCGGGTCGGTCCGGGTCGCGTTCGTCAGCCGGCGGCGGATGATCGCCTCCAGCCCCGTCAGCGTCTCGAGGTCGGCCATCGATTCGGCCAGCGTGGCCTCGGCGGCCAGCCGGCGTTCGCGGGCGAGCGCGCCCAGGATCAGGCCCGGCTCGCGGCTCAGCGCCTCCGCTTCGGCCAGGGCCAGAAGCGGGGCGGCGTCCCGGGTCTGCGCCAGCCGCACGGCGACCCAATCGAGCGGGCTGTGATCGGGCGTGAACGCGTCGGCGGCGGCGTCGAACAGGGCTTGACCCTGGACCCGGGCCGCGTCGTTCCGGGCCAGATCGGCCAGCGCCATCAGCCCGGTCCCGGCCAGGGCCAAGGCCCGCGCCCGCGTCAGCGGCCGATAGTCGGGCGAGGCGGCCTCGACGAGGGCGCGCAGGTCGCGCCCGGCC
>NZ_JAVHLH010000070.1 GCF_031082345.1 Brevundimonas sp.
CCCGCGGCGGCGGTCCTCGCGGCGAGGGCGGCGTCGTCGAGCCCGTTGTCGGCGGCCAGCACCAGGGCGCGGCGGATCAGATGGGCGTCCGGCTCGCGCACCTTCCACGTCCGCGCCAGCCGCTGATGCAGGAATAGTCGCGGACCCGGGCCGGCCACGGCGTCGACGGCCTCGTCGAGAACCCGGGCGCATTCGACCCGCGTCGCCTCGACCGGGCGCGGCTTGAGCTCAGCGTCCTCTTCGGCGCGACGCGCGAGGGCGGAGAACAGGCGGCCGCGGGCCGAATGACCGGGCATGGCGCCGACGCGCGGACGAACCTCGGCGAATGGATTGTGCGACCGCGCGTCCCACATCAGCCGCGCCACGTCCTCGAGGGTCGCCGTCTCCGCCAGCTGGACCGCGTCCAGGCCGCGATAGAACAGCCGCCGCCCGTCGCTCATCGACACCGATGACCGGATCTCGATGTCCGGCGCGTCTGATTCTTCCGGCGGCGGCAGCCATTGGCCGATGTCGGCCTCGGGTTCGTCGCCGCTCAGCCGGATGATGTCGGCGACGGCGTAGAGGCTGCGGCGGGGATCGTCGGGGTCGGGGCGGGCGGCGATGCGGCCACGGCTGACATAGGCGTACAGCGTCTGGGCCTTGACCCCCAACCGGGCCAGAGCCTCGCCGCGTCCGATCCAGCGGCCGGCCTGCGTCGCCGTCCCCGTCGAGTGCATGTCGCCTCCGAAAGACCCCGGGAGCCTTGAACTCCCATGGCGCGCGCAGCATGGGGCCATTTCGTGACGATGCCGCTAACGCCGCAAGCCTTGGCGCCGCGCACGCTTTCCGCGACAAGGCGGCGATGACCCCGACCGGCCACGACGACGTTCATCTGGCGACCCGCAGCGTGACGCGGCTGTCGGTCGGCGTGGCGGTGGTGCTGATCGCGCTGAAGGCCTTCGCCCTCGGCGCCTCCGGCTCGGTGGCGATCCTCGCCTCGCTAACGGACTCGGCGCTGGATCTGGTCGCGTCCCTGGCCACCTTCTTCGCCGTGCGCTGGGCCGCCGCCCCGCCCGACGCCGAGCACCGCCATGGCCACGGCAAGGGCGAGGCGATGGCCGCCCTGGTGCAGTCCGGCCTGATCTTCGCCTCGGCCCTGTTCATCGGCTGGGAGGCGGTCCAGCGCATCTTCGACCCCCGCCCGGTGAGCTCCGGCTACTGGGCCGTGGTGGTCGTGCTGATCTCGATCGCCCTGACCGGCTGGCTGGTGTGGATGCAGGACCGGGCCATCAAGCGCAGCGGCTCGATGGCGGTGAAGGCGGACCAGGCCCATTACGCCGCCGACCTCGCGGCCGGCGTCGTCGTCCTGATCGGCGTGGCCTCGGGCGCCTTCCTGTCCGCCCCCGGTCTGGATGCGGCGGCGGGGCTGATCGTCGCCGTCTGGTTGTTCTGGGGCGCGCTCGGCCTGCTCAAGGAGGCGGCGGATCACCTGCTGGACCGGGCCGTGCCCGACGCCGACCGCATCGCCATCACCACGGCCGTGCTGGCCGATCCCCGCATCTCCGGCGTCCATCAGCTGCGCAGCCGCATGGCCGGGTCGATGATGTCGATCCAGATGCATGTCGACCTTGAGCCGAGCCTGACGCTGGAACAGGCCCACGACATCGTGGTCGAGGCCGAGAATCGCCTGCTCGCCGCCTTTCCCGGCGCCGACATCCTGATCCACGCCGACCCCCGCGGACGGGCCGAAATCCATGCCGATGCGGGCGCGGCGGCGGACGGGACCGCCTGACGGAAACCCGCTGACCGCGGCCATGGCTAACGTGGACTTAACGCCCTGTGCGGCATGCATCGCTGATGTCGGCCTGCGTCCTGTACCATTTCCCGTTCGATCCCGGCTCCCGCGCCGCGCGTCTGGCCCTGGGCGAGGCGCGGATCGAGTTCGCCGACACGGTGGTCCGGCCGTGGGAAGACGGCTGCCCGGTCGCGACGCTGAACCCCTCGGGCATGCCGCCGGTGCTGCAGACGACGGAGACCGGGCGGGCCCTGACGCTGTGCGAGCCGGCCGCCATCCTGGGTTGGCTGGAGGATCGGGCGACGGAGCCGTTCCTGATGCCGGTCGATCCGGTCGAGCGGGCCGAGACGCGGCGGCTGGTGAGCTGGTTCGACCGTCGCTTCAACGACGAGGTCAACGCCGTCCTGCTGCATGAGCGGATGGAGAAGCCGCTGCTGCGGCTCGGACCGCCCGAGGCGCGGGCCCTGCGGGCCGGCCGCGAGGCGCTGAAGGCCCATCTGGCGATGCTGGAGGGCCTGCTGGCGACGCGGGACGCCCTGGCGGGGCGGCGGATCAGCCAGGCGGACATGGTCGCCGCGGCGCATCTGTCGGTGCTGGACTATTTCGGCGAGGTGGCGTGGGCGAACTATCCGGCGCTGAAGACCTGGTACATGAAGCTGAAGTCGCGGCCCTGTTTCCGGCCGCTGCTCGCCGACCGCTTCCCGGGGGTCCAGCCTTCGGCCTGGTACCACGACCTCGACTTCTGAGCGCCAAGGCGTCAGACGACGCGCATGGCGGCCGACCCCCGACATTTCATCCGCGAGCGCGCCGAGGCCCTCGGCTTCGACGTCTGCCGGTTCGCCTCGGCCAGCGCGCCGTGGAGCGCGGGCGAGCGGCTGGCGCATTTCGTCGGGGCCGGGCGGCACGGCGACATGGGCTGGATGGAGACCACGCTGGAACGGCGCGCCCATCCGACCGCCATGTGGCCCGAGGCGAAGACGGCCGTGGTGCTGGGCCTCAACTACGGCCCGGGGCATGACCCCCTGCCCGAGATGGACGACCGGTCGGCCGGATACATCTCGGTCTATGCGCGCGGCGACGACTATCACGAACTGATCAAGGGGCGGCTGAAGACGCTGGCGGGGCAGATCGCGGCCCGGACGGGCGAGGACGTCAAGGTGTTCGTCGACACGGCCCCGCTGATGGAGAAGCCGCTGGCCCAGCGGGCGGGCGTCGGCTGGCAGGGCAAACACACCAATCTGCTGTCGCGGACACGCGGCAACTGGCTGTTCCTGGGGGTGATCCTGAGCGCGGCGGAGCTGGAGCCCGACGCGCCGGAAGGCGAGCATTGCGGGGCCTGCACCGCCTGTCTGGACGTCTGCCCGACCCAGGCCTTCCCGGCCCCGTTCCAGCTGGATGCGCGGCGGTGCCTGTCCTACCTGACCATCGAATTCGCGGGGCCGTGGCCGGTCAAGTTCCGGCCGCTGACCGGATCGCGCATCTACGGCTGCGACGACTGCCTGGCGATCTGCCCGTGGAACAAGTTCGCCGTGGCCTCGCACGAGACGCGGGTGCAGGCGCGCGAGGCGCTGGTGTCGCCGCGGCTGGCGGACCTGGCGGCGCTGGACGATGCGGCCTTCCGGGCGCTGTTCTCGAAGAGCCCGGTCAAGCGGATCGGGCGCGACCGGTTCGTGCGCAACGTCCTCTACGCCATCGGCAACAGCGACGATCCGGCGCTGGTCGAGGCCGCCCGGGACTTGCTCGACGATCCGGCCCCGGTGGTGCGGGGGGCGGCGGTGTGGGCGCTGTCGCGGCTGATGGACGAGGCGGGGTTCGCTGGGGTCAGGGCCGAGCGGCTGTCGGGCGAGACGGACGCCTCGGTGCGGGCCGAATGGACCGGCGCTCAGGCCTGAAGGCGGCGGAACACCGGGGCGTGGAAGCCGTCGGCGCGATAGCGGGCGTCGGCCTCGGCGAAAGCCTCGATGACCACGGCCCCATGGTGGCCGGTGGCGTGGATGACCCGGTCGGCGTCGAGCATGAAGGCCGAATGGCCGGTCCAGCTGTGGTCGCCGGGGGGCGACAGCCAGACGATGAGATCGCCGCGACGGGCGTCTGAGCGATCAACGGCCTGGCCGAGTTCGGCCTGCTGGTCGGCGTACCGGGGGCCGGCGAGGCCGCAGGCGTAGAGGGCCTGCTGGACCAGGCCCGAGCAGTCGGTGGCGGCGGACGAGCGGGCCCCCAGGCTGTGGGGCACGCCGAGCAGGCGTTCGGCCACGGCGACGGGGTCGCTCTCGAAGGCGCCGATCGGGGCGAGGTCATCGGCCGCAACGTCCGCGGCGTCGGCGATCAGGGCGTTGAGCGGCAGGGCCGCGGCGACGGCGGCGACGCGATGGGTCGGCAGGCGGGCGCCGGGCTGCACGGCCGAGGCGGAGATCCAGCCGACGAGGCCGTCGCGGCGCGCGCGGCCCCACAGGCGGTCGCCCTTCTGGTCCAGCACGTCGAAGGCCTCGCCGTAGATCAGCTGGTCGATGCGCTCGGAGGCGGGGTCGGCCGCGGCGTGGATGTCGGCGAACGGGACGGCGGCCTCCATGGCCCGGACCGGGCGATAGGCCGCGGCCCGAACAAGCCCCTCCAGCGCCTGCTCGGCCAGGTCGGGCCGCGCGAGCGTGGTGCGGGGGTCAGGCGTGTGGGCGTCTGGAGTCAAGCAAGGCTCGTCCGGTTGAGCCCGCATCATGGTTCGATATGCCGAAAGGGCCGTTAACGAACGGAGGCGATTTCGTGGCGCACGGCCCTCAGGCGGCGGCGCCCGGGAAGCGCCGGGACAGCATTTCGAAACAGGCGCGCAGGCCCTGGGCCTCGCCGCCCTCGGGCCGGCCGGGCTGGGCCCGGGGGTTCCAGGCGAAGATGTCCATATGCGCCCAGGCGCCCGTCGTCGGGGCGAATTTCTGCAGGAACAGGGCGGCGGTGATCGATCCGGCCTGGGCCCAGGCGGCGGAGTCGTTGCGGACGTCGGCGATCTCGCTGTCGAGGGCGGCGCGATAGCCGGCCCACAGCGGCATGGGCCACAGAGGGTCGCCGACGGCGCCGGCGGCCTGCAACAAGTCGGTCACCAGGGCCTCGTCGTCGCTGTACAGGGGCGGCAGTTCGGGGCCGAGGGCGATGCGGGCCGCCCCGGTCAGGGTGGCGAAGTCGAGGGTCAGGTCGGGCGAATGCTCGCCGGCCCGGGTCAGGATGTCGGCGAGGACCAGGCGGCCTTCGGCGTCGGTATTGCCGATCTCGATGGTCAGGCCCTTGCGGCTGTTCAGGATGTCGCCGGGGCGGAAGGCGTCGGCCGAGATGGCGTTTTCGACCGCCGCCACCAGCACCACCAGCCGCACCGGCAGGTCGGCCTGCATGACCAGCCGGCCCAGCGCCAGGGCGTGGGCCGAGCCGCCCATGTCCTTCTTCATGTTGCGCATGCCGGCCGCGGCCTTGATGTCGAGACCGCCGGTGTCGAAGACGACGCCCTTGCCGACGAGGGCCACCAGCGGCAGGTCGGTCCGGTCGAGGTTCCAGCCGATCTCGATGACTCGCGGTGCCCTGTGCGGGGCGGCGGCGCGGCCGACGGCGTGAACGGCCGGGTAGTTGTCTTCCAGCAGGGCGTCGCCGGTGGTGACCGCGATGGACGCGCCCGACGCCTCGGCGATCTCGCGGGCGATGGTCTCGATCTGCAGCGGGCCCATGTCGGCGGCGGGCGTGTCGACCATCTCGCGGGCGAGGGCGCAGGCGGCGGCGATGCGGAGGATGGCGGCGGCGTCGACGCCGGGACCGACGGCCAGGCGGGCCGGCCCTGTGGGGCGCGTCTTGTAGCGGTCGAAGCGGTAGGCCCCGAGGGCGAAGGCGAGGGCCGCCTGTGAGGCCTGATCCGCTTCCAGGTCTTCGAGCCGCCACAGGCCCTCGGGCAGCTTGCCGGCGAGGGCGCGGACGGTCAGGGGGTCGAAGGTCTCGCCGGCCCCGAACAGGGCGCCCGACAGGCCGTCGTCGGAACAGGGCAGGAGCAGCACCTGCCCCGCCTTGCCGGTGAAGTCGTTGGACCGGGCCCAGGCCCCCCAGACCCCCTCGACCGGCGCATCCTTGCGGACGATCCGGACCGGGAGGGCGCCCGCGTCGTCGGCGGTCAACAGGTCGGGGTGGAGCACGGACATCGCAGGCGGCCTTTCCGGCCGGACGGCGGCCGATCTTAACCAAGGATTGACGCGAAGGCCCGAGTCTGGAGCCCGAACCTTCCGGAGCGCCTTCCATGTCGCGCACGACCGCCCGTATCGCAACCATCGCCCTGTTCGTCGCGCCGCTGCTGGCCGTCGGCGCGCCGGCCGTGGCGCAGCAGGCCGAGCCCCAGACGCAGGCCGCGCCACGGGCGCCGGCCAGCGCCGAGGCGCGCGCCGCCTACGACCGGGCCGATCCGCTGAGCCGGTCGGTGTTCTGGACCGAACAGGCCGAGCTCAATCCGATGGATCCGATCGCCGGGGTCAAGGCGGCGCAGGCCATGCGCGAGCTTGGCCGCTATCAGGAGGCGGCCGACATGGCCGAGCGGGTCCTGCTGGTGCAGCCCAGCAACGTCGAGGCGATGCTCGAGGTCGGCCGGGGCCATATCGCCCGGGGGCAGGCCTTCTATGGCGTCTCCGCGCTGGAGCGGGCCCGCGACGCCAATCCCCGCGACTGGCGAGCCTGGTCCCTGCTGGGCACGGCCTATGAGCAGGTGCGCCGGTCGCAGGACGCCCAGTCGGCCTGGGCCCAGGCGCTGGCCCTGTCGCCCGACAATCCCGACGTGCTGACCAATATGGCGATCTCGGCCATGACCCGGGGCGACACCGCCTCGGCCGAGCCCCTGCTGCGCCGCGCCGCCGCCCAGCCGGGCGCCTCGCTGAAGGTCAGACTCAACCTCGCCATGGCCCTGGGGCTCAATGGCAAGATGGGCGAAGCCGAGGCGATGATGCGCCGGGACCTGCCGCCGGACGCCGCCGACCGGAACCTGGAATGGCTGCGGGCCCGGGCGGGATCGGCCGCCGCCGACCAGGCCCGGACCTGGGGCTCGCTGCAGGGCGGCTGAGGCCGGGCTTCACGCCGGCCCCCTGCCCGCCTATCTTGGGTCCATGATCGACGAGCTCTACAGCGCGCGCATCCTCACGCTGGCGGCCAATCTGCCGCACAGCGGGCGGCTGGCCGCGCCGCAGGGCACGGGCGAACGGGTCGCCAAGCTGTGCGGCTCGAAGGCCATCGTGGACGTGACGCTGGACGCCGACGGCCGCGTCGCCGAATTCGCCCAGGATGTGAAGGCCTGCGCCTTGGGTCAGGCGGCGGCGGGCGTGCTCGGCGAGTCCGTCATCGGCGCCTCGCTGGAAGAGATCGAGGCGGCCCGCGACGCCATGAGCGCCATGCTCAAGGCCGGCGGCGAGGGTCCCGAAGGCCGGTTCGAGGGACTGCGCGCCCTGAAACTGGTCGCCGACTACCCGGCCCGGCACGCCTCAACCATGGTCGCCATCGAGGCGACGCTCGACGCGGTGAAGCAAGCCTTGGGTCGTTCTCTGGCCCGCAAGGCGCCCGACACGCGAACTAGCCTCGCCGGCGCGGCATAGCGCCCGTTGCCCCCGCCGCCTTGGCGGGGGATAAGCGCGGCGACATGGCACCCGGCGGTAATCTCTACGAACGCGGCGTCCGGCTGGCCCATCGCGGCTACAAGCTGACGCTGTCGCCCCTGATCGGACAGCAGTGCCGGTTCCTGCCGACCTGCTCCGACTATGGCCGGGACGCGCTGATCCAGCACGGACCGATCAAGGGGGGATGGCTCACCGTCCGGCGCCTCTGCAAATGTCACCCCTTCGGCCAATCGGGCTATGACCCGGTTCCGCCTGCAAAGACTGAACGATGATCGAACTGAAATTCCCCGACGGCGCCAGCCGCGAATACCCCGACGGCGCCACGGGCCGTGACGTCGCCGCCTCCATCTCGCCGTCGCTGGCCAAGCGCGCGGCCCTGGTCGAGATCAATGGCGAACAGCGCGACCTCGACCGCCCGCTGGAGCGCGGCGGCGACTTCAAGCTGATCATGCGCGACGATCCGGCCGCGCTGGAGACCATCCGCCACGACGCGGCGCACGTGCTGGCGCAGGCGGTGCAGGAGCTGTTCCCGGGCACCCAGGTCACCATCGGCCCGGCCATCGAGGACGGATTCTATTACGACTTCGCCCGCGACGAGCCCTTCTCGACCGACGACTTCGCCGCCATCGAGAAGCGGATGGCCGAGATCGTCGACCGCGATCTGAAGCTGGTGCGTCAGGTGTGGGACCGCGACGAAGCGATCAAGCTGTTCGAATCCAAGGGCGAAACCTTCAAGGCCGAACTGATCCGCGACCTGCCCGAGGGCGAGACGATCACCACCTATGCGACGGGCGACTGGGTCGACCTGTGCCGCGGGCCGCATTTCCCCTCGACCAAATTCGTCGGCAAGGCCTTCAAGCTGACCAAGCTGGCCGGCGCCTATTGGCGCGGCGACCACCGCAATCCGCAGCTGCAGCGCATCTACGCCACGGCCTGGGCCTCCAGGGAGGACCTCGACGCCTATCTGCAGCGGGTCGAGGAGGCCGAGAAGCGCGACCACCGCAAGATCGGCCGCCAGATGGAGCTCTTCCACATGCAGGAAGAGGGCCGCGGCATGGTCTTCTGGCACCCCAAGGGCTGGATGCTGTGGCAGGTCATCGAGGCCTATATGCGCCGCCGCCTCGCCGCCGCCGGCTATGTCGAGGTGAAGACGCCGCAGGTGCTGGACCGGAAATTCTGGGAGGCCTCGGGCCACTGGGAGAAATACCGGCCCAATATGTTCGTCTGCGAGACGGTCGAGGGCGAGGAACTGTCGCTCAAGCCGATGAACTGCCCGGGGCATGTGCAGATCTTCGACCAGGGTCAGCGGTCCTATCGCGAGCTGCCGCTGCGCATGGCCGAGTTCGGGGCCTGCCACCGCTATGAGCCGTCGGGCAGTCTGCACGGCCTGATGCGGGTGCGCGGCTTCACCCAGGACGACGCCCACATCTTCTGCCGCGAGGACCAGATCGTCGAGGAGACAGCCAGCTTCATCGCGCTGGCGCGGTCGGTCCACGCCGATCTCGGCATGGAGACGGCCTACATCAGCCTGGGCACGCGGCCCGAGACCCGCGCCGGCTCGGACGAGTTCTGGGACAAGGCCGAGGCGCTGATGGCCGAGTCGGCCCGTGCCGCCGGGACGGAGCCGGTCGTGACAGAGGGCGACGGGGCCTTCTATGCGCCCAAGCTCGACTTCGTGGTCAAGGACGCCATCGGCCGCGAATGGACCTGCGGCACGATCCAGCTGGACTATGTGTTGCCCGAGCGGCTGGGCGCCGAATACGTCGGCGAGGACGGGCAGAAGCACCGGCCGGTGATGCTGCACCGGGCCATCCTGGGCAGTTTCGAGCGCTTCATCGGCATCATGATCGAGAACTACGCCGGGGCCTTCCCGCTGTGGCTGGCCCCGACCCAGGCGGTGGTGGCGACCATCGTCTCGGAGGCCGACGACTACGCCCGCGAAGTGATGGCGAAGTTCAAGGCCGCCGGCCTGCGCACCGAGATCGACCTGCGCAACGAGAAGGTCGGTTACAAGGTGCGCGAACACTCGGTCGGCAAGGTCCCGGTCATCGCCGTGGTCGGCAAGAACGAGGCCGAACAGGGCACGGTCGCCATTCGCCGTCTGGGCTCGCAGGCCCAGGAGGTGGTGTCCGTCGAGGAGGCCATCCGCATCCTGACCGAAGAGGCGACGCCGCCGGATCTGCGGAACTGATCCTTCTCCCCCTGCGGGACAAGGTGGCGGCCGAAGGCCGACGGATGAGGGGTCGAGCGGGCCTGTCCTGAAGACCTGTGAGACCCCTCACCCGACCGCACAAGGACGACGGCTGACGCCGCCGTGCGCGGTCTCCCTCTCCCGCAAGGGAAGAGGGCGCTGACTACAGCAACCGCTTGCGCATCGCCTGCGACAGCATGTCGATCAGGGTCACGGCCACGATGACGATGATGACAACGGCCGAGACGCCGTTGAAATCGAAGCTGTTCATCCGCTCGAACAGCACCTGGCCGATGCCCCCGGCCCCGATCAGGCCCAGAACCGTGGCCGAGCGGCTGTTGGACTCGAAACGGTAGAGGGCGAAGGAGGTCCACAGCGGCGCCACCTGCGGGATGACGCCCCAGACGATCTCGTGCAGCGGCGAGGCGCCGGTGGCGCGGACGCCCTCAACCGGCCCCTTGTCGATCGACTCGACCGCCTCGGAGAACAGCTTGGCCAGGACCCCGGCGGTGTTGAGCATGATCGCCAGTACGCCCGCCAGAGGCCCGAGTCCGACGGCGACGACGAACAGCAGGCCCATGACCAGGTCGGGCACCGAGCGCAGCAGGTTCATCACCCAGCGCACCGGCGTCACCACCCAGATCGGGGCGATGTTGCGGGCTGCGGCCAGGCCGAGCGGCACGCCGAGAAACACCGCCAGGAAGGTGCCCCACAGGGCGATCTGGATCGTCTCCCACATCTTGGCGACGAACAGGCGCCAGTCGCTGAAGTCGGGCCGCAGCAGTTCGCGGCCGAAATTCTGGATCTGGTCGCTGTTGGTCACCAGCTGCGAGAGATTGCCGAGATCGACCGCGTCGATGCTGTAGATCAGCACCGCGGCGATGCCGCCCCAGACCACCAGATCAAGGGCCCACGACATGGGCGACTTGGAGGGGGGCTGCGGAACGGCCGAACCGGTCGCCGGCGTCGGAACGGTCGCGTCGGTCAAGGCTGGACCTCGCGCAGGCTGCGCAGGCGCTGCAGCTCGCGTTCGGCGGTCGCGACCTTGGCGGCGTCGCCGGCGGCGCGCGCCTCGATGAGCTGCTGGTCGGCGACCATCTCCCGGATCGGGTTCAGATAGCTGTCGTCAGCCGGGTTGAAGCGGGAATAGTTCAGCCCCGCCAGAACGGCGCGCTGGCGCTCCGCCTCGGGCCCTTCGCCCTGGCCGTAGGTCAGGAAGAAGCTGCGGATCTTCTCCTTCAGCGCGGGATCGAGGTCCTCACGCACGACGATGCCGCTCTCGGGGATCGGGGGCGATTGCCAGATCTCCTCGATCTGGGCCGCGATCTGCGGATTCTGGCGGGTCAGGAAGACGGTGTTGACCGTGTTCGAGGTCGCGACGTCCAGCACCCCGGTGGCGACCGAGAAGGCGTTGGCCTGATGGTTGGCGGACCGCACGGTCTTGAAACAGGCGGCCGGGACGATGTTGCGCGGGTTGAACAGGAAGGTCATGGGCGCGAGCGTGCCCGAGGTCGACTGGGCGTCGCCGATGCCGAAGTCGTACTGTTTGCCGCAGGCGAGGACGTTCGCCAGGGTGATGCCCGAGCCCGCCTTGACGATCAGGGTCGACCGGTAGCTGTCGCGGCCCTCGGGATCGACGATGCGGGCGATGACCTCGGCGTCAGCCCGGTCGATCGCCTCGACCGCCGGCTTGGCCGAGAACCAGGCGACCTGGGTGTGGCCGCCGCGCATGGCCTCGACCAGGACGGTGTAGTTCGAGCCGAAATAGGGCTGCACGGGTATGCCGACGGCCTTGGACATGTCGTCCAGCAGCGGTTGCCACAGCGGACCTGACGAGGCCTGCCCCTCGGCCGACAGGATGGAGAAGGTCAGCTCGGTCGGCGCGGCGCCGTCCCGGGCGTCGTCGCCGCCGCCGCAGGAGGCGACGCCGAGGGCGAGGGCGGCGGCGAGCG
>NZ_JAVHLH010000071.1 GCF_031082345.1 Brevundimonas sp.
GCACAGTGTCGGCGTCGAGGGCATTGAGGCCGTCGACCGGAGAGGCGTTGAGCAGGCGGGCCACATAGGCGACCGGGTGGAGGCGTTCGAGATCGGCGATGGCGGCTTCGGTGGCGGCGCGCCGGTCGCGCGACAGGCCGGCGTCGTCGAGGGCGTCGAGCACGGCGCGCAGCCGCTCGGGCCGCTCCGGATGACCGGCGCCGGGCCGGTGCTCGATCATGTCGGGATGGGTGAAGAGGGCGACGCTCACGCGGGAAGACTATGCGTCCGCGCCGCACTTGTCGCGCCCGGATCGAGGTTGTAGGCGCCGATCATGACCGAGCCCCTGATCCGCCCCGCAGTCGACGCCGACGCCGAAGCCCTCGGCGTGCTGGGGCGACAGACCTTCATCGACACCTTCGTGGACGGGTTCGCCATCCCCTACCCGGCCGACGACCTGAAAACCTTCCTCGACGCCAGCTTCAGCGCCGAGACGATCCGCGCCAAGCTGAAGGAGCCGGGCGCGGCCTGGTGGGTGGCCGAGCGCGACGGCGAACTGCTGGCCTTCGCCAACACCGGGCCGAACACCCTGCCCCATCCGGACGCCCGGCCCAGCCACGCCGAGCTGCGGCGGCTGTATGTGTCGAAGGGGGCGCAGGGGCTGGGGCTGGGCACGAAGCTGCTGGCCGTGGCCCTGGAGTGGATGGAGGCGCACACCGACGGGCCGCTGTGGATCGGGGTGTGGAGCGGCAACCTGAAGGCGCAGAAGCTGTATGCGGCCTACGGGTTCGAGAAGGTCGGCGAGTATCAGTATCCGGTGGGCGACTGGCTGGACGACGAGTTCATCTTGCGGCGCGGCTGAGCCGGGCTCAGGTTAGGTCGATGCTCCTGCCCTTCTTCACCGCCCTGCGCGACGCGAAAGTGCCCGTGTCGATGAAGGAATGGCTCCATCTGATGGAGGCCATGGACAAGGACGTGGCGGGGCGGAAGGTCGACGACTTCTACCACCTGTCGCGGGCGGTGCTGGTCAAGGACGAGAAACACTACGACCGGTTCGACCAGGTGTTCGGCAAGGTGTTCGCCGGGATCGAGACCGTGGGCGCGGGCGAAGAGCCGGCGCTGGACGTGCCCGAGGACTGGCTGAAGCTGCTCAACGAGAAATATCTGACCGACGAGGAGAAGGCGCAGATCGAGGCGCTGGGCGGGTTCGACAAGCTGATGGAGACGCTGAAGCAGCGGCTCGAGGAACAGAAGGGCCGGCACGAGGGCGGCAACAAGTGGATCGGCACCGGCGGGACCAGCCCGTTCGGCCACGGCGGCTACAATCCCGAGGGCGTGCGGGTCGGCGGGCCGGGCAAACAGGGCCGGGCGGTCAAGGTGTGGGAGAAGCGCGAATACCGGAACCTGGACGACCAGGTCGAGCTGGGCACGCGCAACATCAAGGTGGCCCTGCGCCGCCTGCGCCGGTTCGCGCGGCAGGGGGCGCCGGACGAGCTGGACATGGACGCCACCATCGACGGCACGGCGCGCCAGGGCTGGCTGGACATCCATATGCGGCCCGAGCGGCGCAATACGATCAAGGTGCTGCTGTTCCTCGACATCGGCGGCTCGATGGATGCCCATGTGAAGATGTGCGAGGAGCTGTTCTCGGCCGCGAAGACCGAGTTCAAACATCTGGAATTCTTTTACTTTCACAACTGCCTCTATGAGGGCGTGTGGAAGGACAACCGGCGTCGGCACAGCGAGAAGATCCCGACCTGGGAGGTGCTGAACAAATACCCCGGCGACTGGCGGGCCATCTTCGTCGGCGACGCGACCATGAGCCCCTATGAGGTGACCATGCCCGGGGGCTCGGTCGAGCACTGGAATGAGGAGGCCGGCGCGGTCTGGCTGAAGCGGGCGACGCAGCAGTGGGACAAGGTCGCCTGGCTGAACCCGTCGCCGGAACGCTACTGGAGCTATTCGGCCTCGGTCGGGATGATCCGCGAACTGGTCGACGAGCGGATGTATCCGCTGACCCTGGACGGGCTGGAGAAGGCCATGCGGGCGCTCGCCAAATAGGCTAGTCTGGCCGGGCTGGTTTCAGGAGGTCCGCCATGCTCGCCCTCGTCGCCGCCGTCATCCTGCAACAGGCCGCCCCGGGACAGGTCGTGTGGCAGGAGCCCGCCCCGCCCGAGCCGGTCGTCGCCGAAGCGCCCGCCGCCCCCGCCCTGCCCGACTGGGCCCGGGCCGACCCCTATGGCTACGAGCGGTCGGAGTGCAGCCCGCTGATGCGCAAGGCCAATGAGAGCCTGGAGGCCTGTCAGGCGCGGGTCCGCGCCGCGCTGGCGCTCGATCTGGGCGGCGACCTTCCCCCGGGGCTGGCCGGCGGCGGGGCTGAGGAACAGTGCCGGCAGGCGGCGGCGGGCGATCGTTACGCCCTGCAATGCGGCGCGCCGAGCCGGTCGATGGCGAGCGGGCCCCGGCTGGTGGACACGACCTGCGAGACCCGGCCCCGCGTCCAGCCCGAGGGCGGCGTGGTCTGGACCGAGGAATGCCGCCCCGCCGACGGCAGTAAGCCCCCGGAAGAGGGCCTGCGCATCCGTCTCGGCGGCGACGACGACTAGCGGACACGCAAACGCCGCGCCCCGGGAAGGGAGCGCGGCGCTGGTTGGTTCAGTGCGGACTAGTGACGCTTGTCGTCGCGCAGGGCGTCCTTGACCCCGCCGACCGCGTTCTGGACCTTGCCCTCGAACTGGTCGGCCTTGCCTTCGGCCTTCAGCTTCTCGTCGCCGGTGAGGTTGCCGGCCGCTTCCTTGGCCTTGCCGCCCATGTTCTTGGCGGCGCCTTCGACTCGATCATGATCGGTCATGTCTGAACTCCTTGCAGGGCGCGGCAGGAACGCCGCGTATGCAAGACCAACCACCGGGCGGGCGTGACGTTCCCTCGCTGCGTCAAAGCGTTCGGCGCATCCGGACCTTGCCCGAGGGCTTGTCGTCGACCCTGACGAAGCCGGCCCGGGCGAACAGCGGCACGGTCCCGGTCCAGACGAAGGCGGCGGCCTGGGGCTTGTCGGCCGCGACCGGATAGCCCTCGAGGGTCACGGCCCCCGCGTCGCGGCAGGCGTCCACAGTGGCGTCCAGCAGTGCGGTCGCCACGCCCTGGCCGCGCCGGCCCGCCTTCACGAAGAAGCAGGGGATGGACCAGACCCGATCGGCATCGTCGACGGCCAGCGACGGCGCGCGGTCGATGCGGGAGAAATAGCGGCGGGGGCCATAGGTGACCCAGCCCACCGGCTCATCCCCGTCGAAGGCGATCAGCCCCCGCCGGTCGCCGCAACTGACCTCATCGCGCAGCCGGCTGTGGGCGATCTCGCCCTTGATGTCGTCGAACCGCTCGCCCTTCTCCAGCCTGACCCACTGGCACCAGCAGCCGGCGGTCGCGCCGCGGGGCCCGAACAGCCGCTCGAGCTCCGGCCACAGGTCCGCTGTCAGGCTGCGAACCGACAGGGTCACGGACGTCTTCGCAGCCAGACGGCGACGGCCCAGGCGTGGGCGTCGTGGCGAAGCTCGTTCAGGGCCGTGTGCGGGTGAAGCCAGACCAGCTCGTGGTCCTCCTCGACCTTGGCGGCGGGGTCGAGCGACAGATGCTCGGCGATCCAGAACGACGCGACGTTGTTGACCGGCGCGCCGTCGGACTTGCGGAAATACTGGGCCGCCTCCGCGATGCAGGCGAAGGGACGGACGGCCATGCCCGTCTCCTCGACGAACTCACGGACCAGCGCCTGTTCGCCGGTCTCGTCGCCGTCGATGGCGCCGCCGGGCAGGTCGTAATAGCTGCCCGCGCCCCGGTCGACGCGGACGCAGGCCAGCTTGCCGTCCTGGAACACCAGGCCGAACGCCGTGGGCCGCGGGGCGTAGTCGAGGGACGGGTCGGGGTCGCCGAACTGGAGCATGGAGAAAGCCTAGCGCGCGACGGTCAGAGATCGAAGGCCAGACGCGCGCGTACGCCGGCGTAATCCGGATCGTATTCGACCTTCGACCCCAGCCCCGCGGCCAAGGCGGAGACGATCCTGCCGCCCAGGCCGGTGCCCTTGGGCTTGGCGTCGCCGAGGCCGGGACCGTCGTCCTCGACCGTCAGCAGGGCGCGGCGGGCCCGGGCGTCCGGCTCGAGACGGATGCGGATCTCGCCGCCCTGACCCGGGCGGTAGGCGTATTTGACGGCGTTGGTGACCAGTTCGGCGACGATGACGCCGATCGAGACGGCCTGGTCGGTCGAGACATTCAACGGTTGCGCCTGCAGCGACAGGGTCGGGGCGCCGGCGCCGGGGGCGAGGGACTGGCCGAGTTCGGCGACCAGCCCCTCGAGGTATTCGTCCATGGCCACCGAGGTCATGTCGTCGGAGGTGTAGAGGCGGCGATGGACGTGGGCCACGGCCTCGATGCGGGCCTGGGCCTCCTTCAGCGCCGAGCGGGCGCCGTCGTCGGCGAGGTGCCGCAACTGCAGCGACATGAAGCTGGACACCAGCTGCAGCGAATTGCCGACGCGGTGGTTGACCTCGCGCAGCATGGCCTCGGCCCGGTCGCGGGCGAGGGTCAGCTGAGCGGTGCGGTCGCGGACCTGGGTTTCGAGCCCGGCGTTCATCCGGTCCAGCGTGTCGCGCGCTTCCTGGATCTCGCCGATGTAGCGGCGAACCAGCCAGATCATGATACCGGCCAGCACCACCACCAGCAGTCCGCCGAGCGCATTGGCCCACAGGGTCAGCCCTGAGCCGTACTCCGACTGGCGGGTGCGCGACTCGAGGCGAACCATCTCGATCTCGTCGATGGCGCCGATCTGCGCCCGGATCGTATCCATCAGCGCCCGCCCCTGGCCCGAGCGGACCAGCTGGACGGCCTCGCCGATCCGGCCGGTGCGGGACAGGGCGACCGATCGCTCCAGCTCCGCCAGCTTGTCGCGCGAGGCCTCGAGCATGACGGCGACGTGCGCCTCCAGCTGGGGATCGCCGGCCGTCAGCCGCTCCAGTTCGGCCATCTGCTCCGGTACGGAGGTTTCGGCGCGATTGTAGGGGGCGAGGAATTCCGGACGACCCGTCAGCAGGAAGCCCCTCTGGCCGGTCTCGGCGTCGACCAGCGATATGAGCAGGGCGCCGGCCGCCCCGCGCACCTGTTGCGACCGCTCGACCTGGTCGTTGAAGGCGACGGTGCGCTGAATCATGACGAAGGTCGCCACGTTCACCGCCAGCAGCAGCAGAATGGCGCCCGCCAGCAAGGTCACGATCGACCGCCCGATGCTGGGGGTCCGCGCGAACCGGAGCAGGGCGGGCAGGGACGGGCGGACAGCCGAAAACATCGGGCGCGAGCATTAGCGGCCTCTTTCGGCCTGTCGAGTCGCGCGTGGAGGGAAACTGCCCCCTCCCCGCGGATTTACGGTAAAGATCAGCGCGCAGGGTGGGAGCATGAATATGGTTTGGTGGTGGTGGATCGCGCCGGCGCTGGTCGCGCTGATCGGACTGGTGCTGTTGTTCCGGGGCCTGGCCGCCCTGTTCAAGGGACGGTTCTTCGGCGGCCTGCTGGGGGGCGTCGGGGGCGCGGGCTTCATCGCCGCGGCCATGATCGCGGCCCTGCTGGGCCTGGACGTCCAGACCTATTCCCGCCTGACCTACGAGCGCCCGGTGGCGACCATCGAGACCCGCCAGCTGGGCCCGCAGTACTATGAGGCCACAGTGATGCAGCCCGCCCGCGGCGAGGACGTCCCGGCGGTCAGCAACCTGTATCCGCTGCACGGCGACGAGTGGCGGATCGAGGCCCAGGTGCTGAAGTGGAAGCCGTGGGCCAATGTTCTGGGTCTGGATACGCAATACCGGCTGGACCGGCTGTCGGGCCGCTACAGCTCGATCGAGCAGGAGATCAACGCCGCGCGCAGCGTGCACCCACTGACCGGCGGGGACGCCGGCCCGAGCTGGCTGCCGTGGAGGGTCAGCGCCTGGGACACGGCCCGGAAATACCGCCATCGCGTCGACGCGGTCGACACCCTGTACGGCGGCGGCGCCTATATGCCGATGGCCGACGGGGCCAAATACGAGGTCTGGATCACCCAGTCGGGCCTGATCGCCCGTCCCGCCAACGACGCGGCGCGGGAAGCTTCGGCGGGGGGGTGGACCACCCAATAGACCCTTCTCCCCTTGCGGGAGAAGGATGCGGTTACACCGTCCCGATGGTCCTGAGCCGGGCCTTGGGGTGGACCTCGTTCTGGCTCATCACCACCGTCTGGCCGCGGAAGCGTTCGATGATCGAGCGGACGTAGGGGCGGACCTGCGGGCCGGTCAGCAGGACGGCGGTCTCGCCGGCCATGGCGGCGCGTTCGAACACGTCGCGGACGGCGCGGATGAAGTCCTGCAGTTTCGACGGCGCCATGGCCAGCTGCTTGTCCTCGCCCTGCCCCACCAGGGCCTCGGCGAAGGCCTGCTCCCAGTCGGGCGACAGGGTGACGATCGGCAAGGCCCCGTCGTCGCCCTTGTGCTGCCAGCACAGTTGGCGCGCCAGGCGGGCGCGGACGTGCTCGACCAGCAGGGTGACCGACGAGGTGTGCGGCGCCGCCTCGGCGAGGCCCTCCAGAATGGCCCCGAGGTCGCGGATCGAGACCTTTTCGCGGAGCAGCGACTGGAGCACCCGCTGCAGGGTGGTGACGGTGACCACCGAGGGGATCAGCTCGTCGACCAGCTTCTTCTCTTCCGGGCCCAGTTCCTTCAGCAGCTTCTGCACCTCGGCGTAGGAGAGCAGTTCGGCCATGTTCTCCTTGAGGATCTCGGTCAGATGGGTGGTCAGCACCGTCGACGGATCGACGATGGTGTAGCCGCGGAAGGTGGCCTCCTCGCGCAGGCTCTCGTCGATCCAGGTCGCGGGCAGGCCGAAGGCGGGTTCCCGGGTGTGTTCCCCGGGCAGTTCGACCTGGCGACCGGCCGGATCCATGGCCATCAGCGAGCCGAGGCGGACCTCGCCGGCGCCCGCCTCCATCTCCTTGATGCGGATGGCGTAGCCCTGGGTGCCGAGGCGCATGTTGTCGAGGATGCGCACCGACGGCATGACGAAGCCGTACTCCTGGGCCAGCGAGCGGCGCAGGGCCCGCACCTGGTCGGTCAGGCGCCGGCCCTCGAGGTCGTTGATCAGCGACAGCAGGGAATAGCCGAGCTCGATCTTGACCTCGTCGATGGTCAGGGCGGTGCCGATCGGCTCCTCGACGTCCTCCTTGGGACCGGAGGCGGTGGCGGCCATCTCGGCCTCGCTCGGCTTGGGCTTGAGGCGATTGCGGCCGAGGCGCCAGGCCATGAAGCCGGTTCCGATGGCCAGGGCCGCGAACGGCAGCAGCGGCATGCCGGGGATCAGGCCGATCAGGCCGGCCGCGCCGGAGACGACGCCGAGGCTGACCGGATTGGTGGCCAGCTGGGCGACCAGGGCCTTGTCGGCCGTGCCCTCGACGCCCGCCTTGGACACCAGGAAGCCGGCGGCGATGGAGATGACGATGGCCGGGACCTGGGTCACCAGACCGTCGCCGATGGTCAGGGAGACATAGGAGTTGGCCGCCTCGCCGATCGGCATCTGGTGCTGGACCACGCCGATGAGAATGCCGCCGATGACGTTGATGAAGACGATGATCAGACCGGCGACGGCGTCGCCGCGGACGAATTTCGAGGCGCCGTCCATGGCCCCGAAGAAGGTCGATTCCTGCTCCAGCTCCTTGCGCCGGCGCTTGGCGCCCTCCTCGTCGATCAGACCGGACGACAGGTCGGCGTCGATGGCCATCTGCTTGCCCGGCATGGAGTCGAGGGTGAAGCGGGCCGAGACCTCAGCGATGCGGGTCGAGCCCTTGGTGATGACCACGAAATTCACCACCAGGATGATGGCGAAGATGATGATGCCGATGATGAAGCTGCCGCCCATCATCAGCGCGCCGAAGGCCTCGATCACCTGACCGGCGCCGCCCGAGCCCTCGTGGCCGTGGCTGAGCACCAGCCGGGTGGAGGCCAGGTTCAGGCCCAGCCGGAACAGGGTCGAGACCAGCAGGACGGTGGGGAAGATGGCGAAGTCCAGCGGCTTCTTCATCATCACCGCGGTCATCAGGATCAGCACGCTGGAGACCAGCGACAGGGCGAGCAGCATGTCCAGCAGGAAGGTCGGGATCGGCAGGATCAGCAGCAGGATGACGCCGATGACGCCGATGGCCATGCCGACCTCGCCGCGCGCGACCCAGCCCATCATGTCGCGCCCGGTCGGACGGGCCATGCCGTCCTTCATCATGGTCGAGGCGGGGATGTCGGTCATGCGCGGCCGAGGCGTTTCAGCGCGAGGCGGGCGGCCTCGGCGATGACGGCGTCGTTCCGGGCGGCCGGGGCGTCGCGCGTGGCGTGATAGTAGGCGGCGACGATCACCGGCGAGCCGGTCGGCGGGTAAAGCACCCCGATGTCGTTGGTCGGACCGTAGCCCCCGGTGCCGGTCTTGTGCGCCACCCGCCAGCCGCCCGGAACCCCGGCCTTGAGCCGGTCCGCCCCGGTCGGCGAGTCGACCATCCAGCGCAGCAGGATCGCCTTGTGTTCCGCCGAGAGCGGCGTGGCCGGATCGACCAGCAGACGCTCCAGATTGGCCGCCGAGCTCAGGGGCGTGATGGTGTCCTTGTCGCCATCCAGCCGGTTCATCTCGGGTTCGAAACGGTCCACCGTGGTGCTGTCGTCACCAAGTGAGCGGTAGAAGGCCCGCATCGGCTCCAGACCGCCCATGGCCTTGAGCAGCAGGTTGGCGGCGGGGTTGTCGCTGACCTCGACCGCGCCCTTCATCAGGGCCTCGACGCTCAGGGCGCCGCCGACGGCGGGCTCGGTCACCGGGGCGTGGTGGGTCATGTCAGCGGCGGTGACGGGAATCCGGCGATCCAGCCGTTCCTCCCCCGCCTGCACCCGCAGGAAGGTGGCGGCGGCGAGAAACATCTTGAAGGTCGAGCAGTAGACGAACCGCTCGTCCCCGCGCCAGGCCAGGCGGCGACCCGTGCCGGCGTCATGGGCGACGAAGCCCAGACGGCCGCCGTTCTCACGCTCCAGCGCGGACAGGTCGAAGGCTTCGGGCGGGGTCGGCGCCTGCGCCGGCGGGGCGGGCTCGGCGCGGACGCAGCCGGCGACGCCCAGGGCGCCGAGACCGGTCAGGACGCTTCTGCGGTCCGTGGATCGGGTCATGGTCAGGCGGCCGCGTAGCCGGACGAGGCCACGCCCGACTGCGGGGCGGGGATGCTGGTCCCCTCGTCGGCGTATTCGTTGAGCTTGTTGCGCAGGGTGCGGATCGAGATGCCGAGGATGTTGGCCGCATGGGTGCGGTTGCCGAGGCAGTGCGACAGGGTGTCGAGGATCAGCGTCTTCTCCATCTGCGCCACGGTCTGGCCGACGTGGGCGCGGGTGACGGCGTCGGCGACGTGGGCGGCGCGTCCGGCCACCCCCGCGTCGACGGCGGCGCCGTGGCTGCCGGCGCTGAGCGGCTGGCCGTCGGGCAGACGGATGGCCTCGACGTCGATCTCGGGTCCGACCGCCAGCAGCACGGCGCGGTGCATGGCGTTCTCCAGCTCGCGGACGTTGCCGTTCCAGCGGTGCGAGACCAGCGCGCGCTTCGCATCGGCCGAGATCGGCTTGACCGGCACGCCGTTGGCGGCGGCGTATTTGCGCACGAAGTGATCGGCCAGCACGGCGATGTCGCCCGGCCGCTCGCGCAGGGCCGGCAGGCGCAGGTTCACGACGTTGAGGCGGTACAGCAGATCCTCGCGGAACGTCCCCTCGCTGACCGACCGGGCCAGGTCGCGGTTCGAGGTGGCGATGATGCGGATGTTGACCGGCACCGGCTTGGTGCCGCCGACACGGTCGATGACCCGCTCCTGGATGGCGCGCAGCAGCTTGGCCTGCAGGCGCACGTCCATCTCCGAGATTTCGTCGAGCAGCAGGGTGCCGCCGTCGGCCTCCTCGAACTTGCCGATGCGGCGGGCCATGGCGCCGGTGAACGATCCCTTCTCGTGACCGAACAGTTCGGACTCCAGCAGATTGTCGGGGATGGCGGCGCAGTTGACGCTGATGAAGGGCCGGTCGGCGCGCTTGGACCCGGCGTGCAGGTAGCGGGCCATGACCTCCTTGCCGACGCCGCTTTCACCGGTGATCAGGATCGAGGCCTCCGAACGGGCCACCTGGTCGGCCAGCTGGATGACGGCCTTCATCGACGGATCGGCCGAGATCAGCGGGCGCTCGTCGTCGGCGACGGCCGACAGCACGGCGGCGATCAGATCGGCCTCGGGCGGCAGGGGGATGAATTCCTTGGCCCCGGCGCGGATGGCGTTGGCCGCATCGGTCGCATCGGCGTCGACGCCGCACGCCACCACCGGCACGTGGATGCGCTCGGCCTCGTTGGCCGCGATCAGGGCGGCGATGTCGACGCGGTAGTCGACCATCAGCAGGTCGGCCCCCTGCCCGCGCCGGAGCTGTTCCGTCGCCTGGTCGCCGCGCTCGACGTGGCTGACCTTGGCGCCGTGCGCCATGGCCATCTTCACCGCCGTCGCCAGCTGTCCGCTGAGCCTGCCAACCACCAGAAGCCGCATCGGTCTTCTCCTCTAATCTCTACGCTCGTCGCCGGATCAGGCGCCGCTGTCTTCCGTCTTGATGATTTCCGTCATGGTCACGCCCAGACGGTCCTCGACCACCACCACCTCGCCGCGGGCGACCAGGCGATTGTTGACGAAGATGTCGATCGCCTCGCCGACCTTTCGGTCCAGCTCCAGCACCGAGCCGCGGTTCAGCTTCAGCAGCTGGGCCACGGACATGTGCGCCTTGCCGAGCACGGCCGAGATGTTGACCGGCACATCAAAAACCGGGGCCAGGTCGCTGGCGCTCTTGTCGGTCGCCTCGTCGTTGACGGTGATCGCGGTGGAGTCGGCGAACTCCTCCAGGGCCATGGTGTCGGACGCCATTACGGCCTCCCTTCCATTGTCGGTTCAGGGGTGAGGGTGTCAGCGTGGCCGGCTTCGGCGGCGAGGGCCGAGTCGAGCGCCTCGCGCATGCGGGCGAAGGCGGCTTCGGGCTCGAAGGCGGCGCGGCCGTCGGCCCATTCCAGCTGGAAGGCGGCGGGCGGCGCGCCCGGCTCCTCGCGGAAGGCCACCACGCCCGAGAAGCCGGCGTCGGCGCACAGCCGTTCGATGCGGGCGCGGTTGGCGTCGTCGAGCTCGCCGGCGCGGATGACCAGACGCGGCGAGGAGTCGATCTCCTGGCCGAGGGCCTCCAGCGCCGCCTGCAGTTGCTCGAGGCACCGCTTCCGCAGCGGACGGTTGGTCGACCAGTCGGTCGTGTCGAATGCCAGGCGCGCCGCGGCGATCGCGCGGT
>NZ_JAVHLH010000072.1 GCF_031082345.1 Brevundimonas sp.
GGGAAGACGCAGGGCATCAGGTTCAGGATCAACCCGCCCAGCAAGGCGAACAGGGCCGCCTGGACGAAGCGGACCAGACCCCCGCCGTCCGCCGTCGCGGCCCCGGTCGGGGCGTCCTCCGCCGGCGCCAGGTCGCCGGAGCCTGTGCTTCCCGCCAGAGGGGCGCCGAGTTCGGCGGTCACTTCCCAGGCGCCGTGCGCCGTGGCCAGCACCCCGGCGACGGGGCCCTCGAGGCTTCCGCTCCGCAGCTGGCCGCCCGCCTGCATCCGCAGGGTCAGGCCCTGCGGCCCCCACGCGCCGCTCTGGGGCGCGGGATGGTCGACGATCCCGGCCTCGAACGGGAAGAAATAGCTGGGGCCGGGATCGCGCCCGGCCAGCGGCCCGCCGGCGGCGCTCAGCGTCAGGACGCCGTTCTCGAGAGCCACGCGGGCCTCGACGCCCGCCGGCCGGGGCGCGGTCTCCAGGATCGTCTGAATGGCGGCGCCATGGCGCGGATCGAGCGGCGCGGCGCCTTCCCGGATCGGCAACGCCAGCGTGAGGGTCAGTTCGTCCGGCACGCACATCTCGTCGCTGCAGACGAAGAACAGCGCCCGCACCGTCAGCGGCAAATCCGTCCCCGGCCGCGCGCTCGCCGGGATTTCGATCGGGACCGGCAGATAGACCTCGCCGGCGTAGCCGTAGTTCATCAGCCCCGAGAGCCGCTGCCGCTCGGGCAGGGGCCAGACGATGTCGCCGGCGCCGACGCCCGCGGGCAGGGTCCAGGTCAGGGTCGTGGCCGCGCCGGAATCGCCCGGATTGCGCCAGTAGGTGTGCCAGCCCGGTTCGATGTCCTGCCGCACCGCCACGATGGCGGTCGAGCCGGGCGCGGCCCATTGCGACATGGCGACCAGTTCGGCGGCGATCCGCTCGGTGCGCTGCACGCGCCCGTCCTGCGCCGTCGCCATGGACGGAACGCACATCAGGGCGAGGAGGAGGATCAGTTTGAGGAGGCGGGTCACGCGGCGACCTTAGCCGCCTCCCGGCGCCCCCGTCACGCGTCGTGCTGTCTCAGTCCGCCCGTTTCAACGCGGCGCGGCGTCGACCAGAACCTCGGTCCGGCGGCGCATCGGCTCATTGGCCCCGCCGGCTGTCACCGACCCTGTATCGCCGGCCCCGACAAGGGTGAAGGCGGGCGACGGCCAGCCGGCCGCCTCAAGCGCCTCGGCCACGGCGAGGGCCCGGCGCTGGGACAGGTCCATATTGGCGGTCGCCCCGCCGCGCGCGTCGGCCAGGCCGATGACCTCGACCTTGCGGATGTCACAGCCCTGCAGCTGGGTCGCGGTCAGGGCGATGGCGTTCCGGGCCGAGTCCGTCAGCCCCGCCTCGCTGTCGCGGAAATAGACTTCGAACCGTTGCGGCGCGCAGACGCTCGGCTCTGTGACCAGGGCGCTGCGGTCGCGCATCCACGGCGGCCCGGCGCATCCGGCGACGGCCAGCCCGCCCACGGCGAGAATTACAGTCAGCGCCTTCATTCCAGCCCTCTCAGGAAAAAGGGCGGCCCGTCGCTGACGAACCGCCCTGATCACTCACGAAATCCCGGCGCGCCTAGTAGCGGCGCTGACCGTTTTCCCAATAGCATTCGGTCTGACGACCGTCGTAGCAGTAGTAGTACCGGCCCTGGCTGTCGCGGTAGCGCTGCTGGTTGGCCCGATCCTGCTGCGAGCCGCGGATCGCGCCCGCGGCGCCGCCGACGACAGCGCCGATGGCCGCGCCGGTTCCGGCGTTGCCGTCGCCGACATTGTTGCCGATGATGGCGCCGGCGACTGCGCCGATGCCGGCGCCGATCGCGCCCTGGCGGACGGTTTCGTTGCTGTTGCCGTACGGATCGCTGGCGCAGGCGGAGGCCAGCAGGCCGGCGCCGGCGATCGCGATGATTGCTCTTTTCATGGGTATGTCCTTCATCCCTCGGGTTCGCCCCACGGGTGATAATGCTGGATAAGCGTGACGGTTCCAACGCTATGCTGTTGGTTAAGCCTGTATTAGGCTTTGCAGTACGCCGCGCAGGGGGCGTGGATGGCCCCGCATGGGGCGAGAGACGGGGGTTTCGTATGCGTTTTTCTCAACCGGTCCGCATGGCGGATGATGCCGATCACAGTCCCGTGTGGGCGCGCAGCAAGCGGCGACGGGGCAATCCGTTCATCAGCCTGCTGATTATCCTCCTGGCCCTGTTCGGGGTTC
Source organism: Brevundimonas sp. (assembly GCF_031082345.1). Taxonomy (GTDB): domain Bacteria; phylum Pseudomonadota; class Alphaproteobacteria; order Caulobacterales; family Caulobacteraceae; genus Brevundimonas. Next base: position 2,218 of record NZ_JAVHLH010000072.1, read on the forward strand.
TGACCGCCGCGCTCGGCGTCAAGGAGAAGTCGCTGGCGGAAGGCGGGGCCATGATGGACGGGTGGATTTCCAGCGCCGTCTCCAAGGTGCGGGGCGAGGCCCCGAAGGTCGCCGACCAGGCCGGCGAAGCCGCCGGAGAGGCCGCGGCCAAGGCCGGCGACGCGGCCCAGGCGGGCGCCGCCGCGGCCTCGGACGAACTGAAGAAATAAACAGCCACGCTTCGGCCTCCCGCCCGGAACATCGCCCCGGGCGGGACGTTCGGGCGGCATGAGCGCAACCCTGACTCCGGCGGCCGAACCCACGTCCGCGCCTGAAGCCACGCCGGACACGCCGGTCGCGGACTCGCGCGAGCTGACCCGCCACGTGCCGCTGAAGCGGGTCATGATGCTGGTCAATCCGCTGTCCGGCGGCGTCGGGCAGGGGGCGGCGCAGGAGGCCGAGGCCATTCTTGAGCGCTACGCCTGCGAGGCCTCCGTGGTGACGCTGGAGGCGGGGCAGTTCGACGCGCAGGTCGAGGCGGCGCTCAAGGCCCGCCCCGATGTGTTGTTCGTCCTCGCCGGCGACGGCACCGCAGGCACGATCGCGTCACGGGCCGGCGCGGATGGACCGCTGGTGGCGCCCCTTCCCGGCGGCACCATGAACATGTTGCCGCGCGCGCTCTACGGCACCTCTGACTGGAAGGCGGCGCTGAAGGTCGCGCTGGAGGAGGGGGCGCCGCAGATCGTGGCCGGCGGCGAGGTTTCGGACGGCGACACCACCCGGGCCTTCTTCTGCGCCGCGATCTTCGGTTCGCCCGCCCTGTGGGCCCCGGCGCGCGAGGCCATTCGCGTCGGCAGGCTGGGCCTGGCCTGGGCCTATGCGCGGCGGGCCCTGAAGCGCGCCTTCACCGGTCAGATGCGGTTCGCCCTGGACGGCCAACCTGCTCGCCGCGCCGAGGCGCTGGTGCTGATCAGCCCGATGATTTCGCGGGCGATGGAGGAGGATACGGGCCTGGAGGCGGCGGCGATGAATCCTGCCGACGCGGTGCAGGCCTTCCGCCTGGCCGCCCACGCCGTGCTCGACGACTGGCGCCAGGACCCTGCCGTGATCACCCGGGCGACCCGGCGGGTCGAGCTCAGCGCCCGCTCCCGAATTCCGGCCGTGGTCGATGGCGAACCGATGCTGCTGCATCACAAGGCCAGGGTGCGTTTCATCCCCAGGGCCTTCCAGGCTCTCGCGCCGATCCCGGCAGCGGCGGAGGACAGCGTCTAGTGGGGCGCGTGCTGCAATTCTCGGACGTTCATTTCGGCCGTGAGCACCGCGACGCCTGCGCCGCCGCGCTGGACTACGCCCACGCCGTCCCCTCCGATCTGATCCTGATCACCGGCGACGTCACCCAGCAGGGGCTCCCGGACGAGTTCGCCGCCGCCGGCGACTGGATCCGGCGCATGCCCGAGCCGACCTTCGTCATCGTCGGCAATCACGATGTGCCCTACTGGAGCCTGGGGGCCCGCCTGTTCTATCCGTGGCGGGCGTTCGAGCACGCCATCGGCCACCCGGCCCACGACCACCAGTTCCTCTCCGATGCCGTGATGGTGCGCGGCGTGGTCACGGCGCGAGGCTGGCAGGCGCGGCTCAACTGGTCGAAAGGCGTGATCGACCTGAACCAGACCCGCGACGCCGCCGAGGCGTTGCGCCAGGCGCCGGCGGGGGCCTTGCGCATTCTCGCCTGCCACCATCCGCTGGTGGAGATGATCGGCGCGCCGATGACGGGCGAGGTCAAGCGCGGCGCCGCCGCCGCGGCGATCTTCGCCGAGGCGGGCGTCGATCTGATCGCCACCGGCCACGTTCATGTCCCGTTTGCTCTCCCGATACGGCTGGCCGACCACTGCTCCTATGCGGTCGGGTGCGGGACCCTGTCGGATCGCGAGCGCGGCGCGCCGCCGAGCTTCAACCAGATCGACTGGGACGCGAACGAGATCGTGGTCACCGCCATCACCTGGACCGGCGACCGCTTCGAGCCCGGGCAGACATGGCGCCTTCCGCGCCGTCAGGACACGCGCAAACGCTCCACCGCCCCGGACCCGAACACCCCGGGCCAGCGCGAGCAGGCGGCGACCTGACGGGTCCGAAGCGGGCATGGAAAAGGGCCGCGGTCCACGACCACGGCCCTCTTCACGTTCAGGGGGTCAGACTAGAGTCTTGTGCCTCTTCGGCCCTGGAAGAAATGCACCACCAGCAGGATGAGGAAAACGACGAACAGCACATAGGCGATGTTCATCGACAGCCCCGCGACGCCACCCGCGCCGAGGGCGCCGGCGACGAGCGCGAGTACGAGGAAGATGAGGGCCCAGCGAAGCATGAGCGAACTCCCGGAATGTTGATCCAAAGGAGCGGCTCACGATCGCCGCGCCCGTCAGATCAACTCTCCGGACCGAACCCCGTTCCGCCTCAACGACGTCGACGGCCGTGCGATGTCTCAGTGAAGGCCGCCGCGACCATGGTCGCCAGGGCGGGGTTGCGCAGGAAGATCCAGCCGCCCGCCAGGGCGGCCACCGTGCCCAGGATCGGACGCTGCCGGAACAGGGTGAAGGCCCTTTCGCCCAGACCGACGGGCTCGTCCTCCTCGACCTCCTCCTCGTGCGCCTCACGGCCCAGGAAGATCATGACCACGGCCAGCGACGCCAGGGCGAACAACAGCATCGTCAGGGCGGCCGCGGCGAGCGGCACGACGACGAGACACAGGGCGTAGAAGATCGTGGCGCCGAATGCGATCACGGCGACCAGCGCCGCCCCGGCCGCCACGGCCGCCGCGACAGCCTTCCTCGCCAGCTTGCGGGCCAGCCCTGCGCCCAACATCAGCGGCGGCGACCGGCGAGCAGCATGCCGAGCACGACGCCGACCCCGAGCGCGATGGCGGTCGATTGCATCGGACGCTCCTGCACCCGTTCGGTGAGATAGCGCTGGGCCTCGTCGATACGCTCGGAGGCTTCGTCATAGTATTCCCGGCCGCGCTCGCGGGCCGTGTCGTAATAGCCCCGGGCGCGATCGCGCATGACTTCCGACTGTTCGCGCAGGCGCGCTTCCGTCTCGGCCGCCTTGGCGCGCAGGCGGGTCTCGGCCGCTGTCGCCTTTTCGCGCAGGCGCGCCTTTTCCTCGGACCCCAGAGTCTTGAGGTCGTCCTTCAGCGTATTGATGTCGTTCTTCACGGCTGTCCGTGCTGCCTTGGTGGTGGCCATGTGCGCGCTCCGCTCTACAAGCTTGACGATTAAATAGAGAACCCTGAGCAGGAACGCCACCGCGACGTGCCGGTTCCGCAACGCAGCATGGCGCACGCTGGCGAAGCGGCGCTTCCCGGCCTAGACAAACGGTCATGACCGATTGGCTGTTCCCGCCCGCCTCGACCCCGTCCCTGCCCATCGTCGGCCAGGCCGAACGACTGCCTGTCCGCCGCATCCTCTGCGTCGGCCAGAATTACGCCGCCCATGCCCGCGAGATGGGTCACGAGCGCGCCGAACCCTTCTTCTTCTCCAAGCCGGCCGACGCCCTGGTCACCGACGGCGCCGACCCGCAATATCCGACCGCCACGTCGGACCTGCACCACGAGGTCGAGCTGGTCTGCGCCATCGGCGAGGACGGCGAGATCGCCGGCTGGGCCGTCGGCTGCGACCTGACCCGCCGCGACCTGCAGGCGGCCGCCAAGGCCAAGGGTCGTCCGTGGGACGCGGCCAAGGGCTTCGACCAGTCGGCGCCCTGCGGCGCCCTGACCCTCGGCCCCCTGCCGGACCCGGCCGCGCCGATCACCCTGTCGGTGAACGGCGAGGCCCGACAGTCCGGGCGGCTGGACGACATGGTCTGGGCCCCGGATGAAATCCTCGCCAAGGCCCGCACCCTGTGGGAGGTCCGGCCGGGCGACCTGATCTTCACCGGCACCCCCGAAGGCGTCGGCGCGCTCCAGCCGGGCGACCGGGTCGAGGCGGCGATCGGCGGCCTGGCGTCCCTGACCTTCACCATGAGGCCCCGATGATCCTGCACGGCTACTGGCGCTCGGGCGCCGCGTATCGGGCCCGCATCGCCCTGAACCTCAAGGGTCTGACCTACGATCAGCAGGGCGTCGACCTGCGCACCGGCGCCCACCGCTCAGAGGCCTTCGTCGCCCTGAACCCGCAGGGCATGGTCCCGGCGCTTGAGATCGACGGCGCCGTCCTGACCCAGAGCCCGGCCATCCTCGAATGGCTCGAGGAGACCTATCCGCTCCCGCCGCTGCTGCCCGCCGACGCCGTCGACCGCGCCCATGTCAGGGCCATGGCGGCCCTGATCGGCTGCGACATCCATCCGCTCAACAACCTGCGCGTCGGCAAGGCCCTGCGTGAGACCTTCGGCGCCGCCCAGGCGGCCGTCGACGCCTGGGCGGCCCGCTGGATTGTCCCCGGCTTCGAGGCGCTGGAGGCGCTGGTCGGGGTCCATGGCGACGGCTGGTGCTTCGGCGCGGCCCCGTCCCTGGCCGACTGCTATCTGATCCCCCAGATCTATTCCGCCCGCCGCTTCAACGTTGCGCTGGACGCCTTCCCGCGCCTGCTGGCCATCGACGCCGCCGCGGCTGGCCACCCTGCCTTCATCGCCGCCCGCCCCGACAATCAGCCCGACGCGGACTGAGCGGTCAGGCGAGGAACCGCTCCACCGCCGCGAGGAAGCGGCTCGGCTGGTCGATCATGACCATGTGCTCGGCGCCCTCGATGCGCTCGAAGACGGCCGGGCGGGGCAGGGAGGCGTAGGCCCCGCGAAACAGGCTGTCGGCGCGGGCGCGGGGCGAGGCCTCGTCGCGACTCCAGCCGTAGACCACCGTCACCGGAGCGGTGACGTCGGGCAGCCGGTGGCGCAGGTCCACGGTCATGACCTCGTAGAGCGCCTGGGCCAGCACGCGGCGGTCGCCGCCCTGCCAGCCCATGGAGCCGAAGACGGCGTCGGCGGCGCCGCCGAGTTCCAGTCCGAGGGCCCGGCCGCGCTGGCGCAGCCCCTCGTCGCCGAGAAACTGGACGGCCTGATAGGCGACCTGGGCGATCGGCTCGACGTCGCCGACCGTGGCGCCGGGACTGATCAGGGCCGGGAAGAAGGGCGAGGCGTCGACGGTCATCACCCGACCGACCCGACCCGGCTCATCCGCTGCGACCCTTAGAGCGACCTGCCCGCCCATCGAGTGGCCGATGATCGCTGGCCGCGTCAGTCTCGCCTCGGCGATGTAGCGGCGCACCTCGGCGGCCACCGCGCTCATGATGGCGCCGTCGGCGTTGGCGCCGGCCGACAGCTCGCCGAAGCCGCGCACCGACACCAGATGAAGACGCCGCCGCTCGGACAGCCGGGCGGCGGTCCGGCTCCAGACCGCCGAGGTGGAGGCGAGACCCGGGATCAGGATCAGGTCCGGTCCGTCGCCGCGGGTCTCGACCACGATCCGCGTCGAATGGAAGGGTGACTGCGTCCAGCCAGGCCTGGCAAGGGTCGCCGACAGCGCCGCGCCGCCGGCCAGTCCCCAGAGAATGTTTCGTCTTTGCAGCATCGCGCCGTCGGTCCAGGTTGCCCCCGCGGAACACGAGGGGAGTCCAGATGATCCAGCCGTCCGACGACGAAATCGTCTTCTACACCAACCCCATGTCGCGCGGACGGATCGCGCGCTGGATGCTGGAGGAGGTCGGCCGTCCCTATCGCACCGTGGTGCTGGATTACGGCACGACGATGAAGGCGCCCGAATATCTGGCGATCAATCCGATGGGCAAGGTGCCCGCCGTCACCTGGCGCGGGGTGACGGTCACCGAATGCGCGGCGATCTGCGCCTGGCTGGCGGACGCCTTCCCGGCGGCGGATCTGGCCCCGGCGCTCGATGATCCGGCGCGCGGGACGTATCTGCGCTGGCTGTTCTTCGCCGCCGGGCCGCTCGAGGCGGCGGTCACCGCCAAGGCGCTGGGTCTGCTGGCGCCCGCCGACAAGGCGAGGATGGCCGGCTACGGCAGTTTCGATCAGGTGGTGGACACGCTGGAACGCGCGGTGACGCCCGGCCCGTGGATCCTGGGCGACCGCTTCTCGGCGGCGGATGTCTATGTCGGCAGCCAGATCATGTGGGGCCTGCAGTTCGGGACCCTGCCCGCCCGCGACGCCTTCAAGGCCTATGCGGCGCGTCTGTCCGGGCGCGAGGCCGCGGTCCGGGCGCGTGAGATCGACGACGCCCTTGTCGCGGCGACTCCGGCGACCTGAGTTGGAAGATCAGCCCTGGGCGGGGCGCAGACCGCTGTCCAGGCTCGCCCGCTGGACCTGCGGACGACGCTCGCCGCCGGCGGCGATGATGCGGTCGATCCGGGCCTTTTCGGCGCGGAAGGCGACCAGATCGGCCCCCGACAGCTCGACGCCCTCGGTGGTGCGGACGCCGGCCGGATTGATCCGTCGGCCGCCGCGCCAGATTTCATAGTGCAGGTGCGGACCGGTCGAGGCGCCGGTCGAGCCGACATAGGCCACGACCTGGCCCTGGCGGACCCGCTGGCCGGCGCGCATGCCCGAGGCGTAGCGCGACAGGTGGCCGTAGCCGGTCTCCAACCCGTTCGAATGGCGGATGCGGAGCCAGTTGCCGTAGCCGCCCCAGCGCCGGGCCTCGACCACCACGCCGTCGGCGGGGGCCACGACCGGCGTGCCGGTGCCGGCGGCGAAGTCGATGCCCTGGTGCATCTTGCGATAGCCGGCGATCGGGTGACGACGGAAGCCGAACGACGACGAGACGCGGAAGCCGCGCTCCAGCGGGGTGCGCATGAAGGCCGAGCGGGTGTTCTTGCCCGTGGCGTCGAAATACTGCGGCTCCTTGGCTCCGGCGGGCTGGAACCGGTAGAAGGCGACGCCCTTCAGCTGGGCGTACAGCAGACCGTCGGTGCCGATGGTGCGTCCGTTCTCGGTCACCGTGCGTCCGTAGACATAGGTGAAATCGTCCGAGGCGCGGATGTCGCGGTCGAGGTCGAACTTGTGCGAAAACAGCTGGCCGGCCTTGCGGCGCACGGAGGCGGGGACGCCCTCGCGCTGGGCCGACCGGGACAGGGACCCCTCGACCTTGCCGTTCAGGACGACGATCTCGTCGGTGACCTTCTCCTCCAGCGCGCGCAGGCGCAGGGCGCCGTCGAAGGTGCGCGACACGGTGACCTGGCTGGCCGGGCCGGTGCGCATGGTCAGACCGATCAGGCGGGGATCGCCGCGGCCGCCGCGGGGCTTGGCGATGGCGGTTTCGAAGCGGAGGCCGGCGCGGATGGCGCTCATGTCCATGGCGTTGGACAGGGTGGCGGCGATGGCCGAGGCCTCTTCGGCGGCGATGCCGGTGCGGCGCACGGCCTCTTCAAAGGATTCGCCCCGGCGTATCAGGACGGGAATGGCTTCGGGGGTGGTCAGACCGGCCGGAGTGCCGGCGGCGGCGAAGGCCTGCGCCTCGATGGCGGCCATCTGCTCCGCAGTCAGCGGCGGAACTTCTTCAGCCTGCGCGGGCTGGTATACACGACCGGCAAGAAGAGCCACCGAAAGCGCTGCGACCGCCGTAAGGGCGTGAGGCGCTAGACGCATCGGTTGGCGACGTGGATCGAACTGAGCCATCGGTCCCCGATATTTCTGACGGCGCCGACCGGCGCCCAAGCCACTGAAGCAAGGATCGCGCCTGAAGAACCCCCCCGACGCGAGACAGGCCGTATAACCCGTCGATCCCATCATGGGAAGTGAGATCGTTACAGACCGTTAACTGGCGCCGTCACCAACGGTAAAGGCTGTGGACGCCGCCAGCTTATCGCCGGGATCGAACAGTGTATTGACGACGTTTGGCTGAGGTATTCGCGATCACGCCCCCGCCCCGCCTTGATATCGCCGTTCCTGCATTCAAAGTGGCCGATGCGCCACTGTACTGTGTGCCCATAGTCACGCCCCCTGTGCTGTTCCAGGAGTCCTGTTTGTTGATCGTCCAGGTTTCGGCATGAGCGACGCCGCCCCAGCGCCTGTCCGGCCGCCGGCGCGTCGAGGCCGGGTCGCCCGCCGCGTCCTGATCGGACTGGGCGCGGCCCTGTGCATCGTGCTGGTTCTCGTCGCCCTGCTCTACCTCAACCGCCGGGCCGCGACGCGTCAGATCCTCGTCGGCTGGCTTGAGCGGCAGGGCGTCCCCGCCGAGATGGAGATCGAGCGGGTCGAGCTCGACGGGCTGGTCGCCAGCATTCGCATCGGCGATCCGCGGAATCCCGACGCCGTGGTCGAGCGGGTCGAGGTCGACTACGCCATCGGCGCGCCCTGGTCGAAGGCGGGGCTGGGGGTGACGCCCAGCCGCATCCGGCTGATCCGCCCGGTGCTCCGCGTCTCGTTCCGGGACGGCGAGCTCTCGGTCGGCAGTCTCGATCCGCTGGTCGAGCGGTTCATGGGCCGGCCGCCGCAGCCGGACGCGCGCGGGCCGCTGGTGCTGGTCGAGCAGGCGCGGGTCCGGCTCGACACCGAATACGGCCCCGTCGGGGTGTTCGGAGACGCCCGGATCGATGACGGCAAGCTGATCCGGCTCAGCGCCCGGATGCCCGCGGCCGATCTCAGGAGCGGCGGGATCGAGGCGCGCGCCTTCACCGCGACCCTCGCCGTGACCACCACCGGGGACCGGGTGGCCGTCCGGGCCGCAGCCTCGGCCGATCAGGCGACCCTGCCCGGTTTCACCGGCGCCGGAACCCGGCTCACGGTGACCGGCGACCTGCCCTACCCGGACCTGGAGCGCCGTCGCGGCGACGGTCTGGCCCGACTGAACATCGGCCTCGTCGCCGCCCGCCTCACGGCCGGAGACCTCGCCGCCCGCGACGCCGTCGCCGAGGTGAGCCTCGACGGCCGGACGACGGGTTGGCTCGAAGCCTTCCGCATCGAGGGGGCGGCCGACGCCGACGTCCGCGCGGTCCGGCTGGACGGTCCCGACCTGGACGCCGCCGCCGCCACCCTGCGCTGGACCGACGCCCGCGCCGTGCTGGCAAGGGACGACGGGGGCCTC
>NZ_JAVHLH010000073.1 GCF_031082345.1 Brevundimonas sp.
GGGCCGACGACTGGTCGGCCGGGGCGGCGCGCCGGCTCTACGAGACGGGCCTGCGCGGGATAAGCGCATCGCGGGGCGTGGCTGTCGACGAACTGGATGATCGGTTGGCGGTCCGCTCGGCCCGCGCCCGGCTGTGGCCGCAGACGGAATGGCTGAAGGCGGCCCTGATCCTGGAGGCGGACCTGCCGCCCGGCCATGCCGTACGGGCGCTGAAGGGGCTGCGGGCCTATCTGGAGCCGACCGGGCTCTGGCGGGACAAGCTGGAGGGGGACGGGGGTTTCGTGGACGAGCCCGCGCCGGCGAGCTCGCTCTATCACATCGCCGCCGCCTGGGTTCAGCTGCGGGAGAGCCGGCCTCGAGCCGCCGACGGTTAGGCGTCAGAGAAACGTCTTCGGCTCGTGGAACTGTGCAGGAACGGGGCGGCTGACCGGCAGCGCCCCGACCTCGCCGTACAGGCCGGCGCTCTGCATACGGAGCGGTTTCGGCGGCGGCGTATGCTGGCTTGGCTTTTCGCTTCGCTTCATGGCGTCCTCCCCAGGCGCGTCCGGAAAACCTAACGTCGCATTAACCCGCGGCGTCAAGTTTTTCTTCAACCTAATCAGGGCAGGAGTTCGCCGCCGGTCCGCTGTTTGGCCTGGATTTCACGCTGGACCGCCTCCAGCGCCGCGGCCCGGGCGCCCGCCGAAGCATGGCCGATCTGGGGAAAGCGGACTCGCCAGTTCGACTCCCCGAAGCGCCGCCAGAACGGCGCCGCGACGGCGGGATCATAGCCGGCGCGCGCGGCGAGATAGAGCCCGACCCGGTCCGCCTGCTGCTCGGCCCCGCCGCTTCCGCCTTCGGTCCGCCAGGCTCCGTCGTTGTTCCGCCGGGCCGCGCCGCCGGCCGCGTTCCAGGGCCGGTGGCCCAGGACGTGGTGGGCCAGCTCGTGGCCGAGGATCACCGCGAGCTCGTCGTCACTCTCTGAAAATCCGGCCAGGGCGGTGCTGATGAACAACCGTCGACCGTCGGCGCGGGCGTTCAGCTCGTCGGACGGGTCGAGCTGGACCTCATAGCCGCAGGCCCGCCGGGGCTGGACCGTGACATCGAAGGTCTCGCCGTCACGCTGGACGGTGACCGCCGTCGGACCCTGCGCCAGGGCGGCGTCAAGGGTGCGGATATTCGCTTCCAGCCCCTCCCATTCGGCCGCTCCCGCCTGTTCGCCGGCGGACAGCGGCGTGGCGCCGACCGCCAGCAGCAGATCCCCGATGCGCAGGCCGGCCGCATCCGCGGGCGAGCCCCCGGGCGCCGCGATCACCCCCGGCAGATCGCCGCGAAGGCCGAAGCGCGCCTGCGCATGCGAGCGCAGCGCCGGACGATACTGCCGCGCCGAATGCAGCGCCCATCCGGCGGAGAGCCTCACCGTCGGGCACAGGGCGGCGTTGGCCTCGGAGAGCCGCCACGCGACCCGCGCGACCCGCTGATCGAGATCGGTCAGGGCCGTCAGACGCTGCGCCTCATCCGCCTCCATGCGCCCGACGGTCGAGGGCGCAGGCGTCTGGGTGCAGGCCGAAGCGGCCACGGGGAGGGCCAATGCGCCGAGCAGGCGAAGAAGCAGTCGACCTGATGCCATGCGGCCAACAACACCATCCCACGGCCGATGACAACGCGGACGTCGACATTCAGGCCGCGGCTTTTTCGGTTCCTTAACGGGCGCTAATCACGCTGCATGGACGAGAGGGCTGGAACAATTCGATGAAGCTGGACGGCAAGCGCATCCTCATCACCGGCGCCGACGGCTTCATCGGCTCGCACCTGACCGAGCGGCTGGTCCGCCGCGGCTGTGACGTGCGGGCCTTCGTCCAGTACAACAGCCTGGGCTCCTGGGGCTGGCTGGACGAGAGTCCGGCCGAAGTCCGACAGAACCTCGACGTCTTCGCCGGAGACATCCGCGACCCGCACGGCGTCAGTACGGCCATGGCCGGCTGCGACGTGGTCCTGCACCTCGCGGCCCTGATCGCCATTCCCTACAGCTACCACTCGCCCCAGACCTATGTTGAGACCAACGTCCTGGGCACGCTCAACATCGTGCAGGCGGCCCGCGACCTGGGCGTCGAGCGGGTGGTCCATACCTCGACCAGCGAGGTCTACGGCACCGCGCGGTTCGTGCCGATCACCGAGGCGCATCCGCTGCAGGGCCAGTCGCCCTATTCTGCCAGCAAGATCGGGGCGGACCAGATCGCCCTGAGCTTCCATGCTTCCTTCGGCACGCCGGTGACGGTGATCCGTCCGTTCAACACCTATGGGCCGCGCCAGTCCGCCCGCGCCGTCATCCCCACCGTGATCAGCCAGGTCGCGGCCGGGGCGAGCGAGATCAAGCTGGGCGCGGTGCATCCGACGCGGGACTTCACCTTCGTCAGCGACACGGCCGCCGCCTTCGAGGCCCTGGCCGAATGCGACGCGGCGGTGGGCCAGACGGTCAACGCCGGCAGCGAGTTCGAGATCTCGATCGGGGACACGGCGCGCGCGATCATCGAGCTGATGGGCCGCGACGCAGCCATCGTCACCGACGACCAGCGGCTGCGCCCGGAGGCCAGCGAGGTCGAGCGGCTCTGGGCCGACAGCGGACTGATGCGGTCCCTGACCGGCTGGAAGCCCGGGTACGGCGGCGGCGAAGGCTTCCGGCGCGGGCTCCGGGAGACGATCGACTGGTTCAGCGACCCGGCGAACCTGGGCCGGTACAAGCCGGATCGGTACGTGTTGTGAGCGGCGACCTGCCCGAGCGGATTCTCGCGGCCGTCCAGGCGGCGCTCCCGGACGCCGTCCTGCCGGCGCCCCTCCATGCCCCCGAGTTCCGCGGTCGAGAGTGGGATTATGTGAAGGATTGCCTGGACACCGGCTGGGTGTCGTCCGTCGGCGCCTATGTCGACCGTATCGAGCGGGATCTCGAGGCCATCACCGGCGTCGGCCATGCCGTGGCGGTGTCGAACGGCACGGCGGCGCTGGACGTGTGCTTCCGGCTGGCCGGGGTCGAGCCGGGCGACGAGGTGCTCACGCCGACCCTGACCTTCGTCGCCACGGCCAACGCCATCACCTATCGCGGGGGCACGCCGCATTTCGTGGACTCGGAGGCCCGGACCCTGGGCGTCGATCCGGCCCGGCTGGAAGAACATCTGCGCACCGTGGCGAAGGTCGAGGGCGGTGTCTGCGTCAACACCCGCACCGGACGACCCATCCGGGCGCTCGTCATCATGCATGTGTTCGGGCACCCGAGCGACGTGGAGGGCCTCGCCGAGGTGGCGGCGCGCTGGAATCTGGTGCTGGTCGAGGACGCGGCCGAGGCGCTGGGATCGCGCTGGAAGGGGCGGCATCTGGGCGGCTTCGGCCGGCTGGCGGCGCTGAGCTTCAACGGGAACAAGATCGTCACCACCGGCGGCGGCGGGGCGGTGCTGACCGATGATCCCGAACTGGCGAAGCGGGCCAAACACCTGACCACGACGGCCAAGGTCCCGCACCGCTGGGCCTTCGAGCACGACGAGATCGGCTGGAACTACCGGATGCCGAACCTGAACGCCGCCCTCGGCTGCGCGCAGTTGGAGCGGCTGCCCGAGATGCTGGCGCGCAAGGCCGAGCTGGCCGCCCGCTACGGGCGGGCCTTCGAGGGCGTCGAGGGCGTGCGCCTTCTGCGGCCGCGTGAAGACTCCGAAGTGAACCACTGGCTCAACGCCCTGATCCTCGACCGGCCCGACCGGGAGGCGAGGGACCGGTTGCTGGAGACGCTGAACGACGCCGGCTACCAGGCGCGACCGCTATGGACGCTGATGCATCGTCTGCCGATGTACGCCGACCGTCCCCGCGACCACCTGCCGACGGCCGAGGCTCTCGAAGATCGCGTCGTCTGCCTACCCAGCAGCGCCGCCCTGGCGGACAGATGAAGAGCCCTCGCCGGATCTGCGTGGTGACCGGGGGGCGGGCCGAGTACGGCCTGCTGCGCTGGGTGATGCACGACATCCGTGCGGCGCCGGGGCTTGATCTGCAGCTCATTGTCACGGGAACCCACCTGGAGGGACGTTTCGGAATGACCGTCGCGGAGATCGAGGCCGACGGGTTCGAGATCGACGCCCGGATTCCCCTGGGCCTGGACGGCGACGCTCCGGGCGACGCCGCGCGGGCTATGGCTCGCTGTCTGATGGGTATGGCTGAAGCCCTGGACCGGCTTTCCCCCGACATCCTCCTGGTGCTGGGCGACCGCTTCGAAATCCTCGCCGCAGCCGAAGCGGCGGTTCTGTTCCGGATTCCCGTCGCTCACGTCGCGGGGGGAGACATCACCGAAGGCGCGTTTGACGAGTCGTTCCGTCACGCCTTGACCAAGCTGTCGGCGATTCATCTGGTCACTCACGCCGCCGCCGCCCGCAGGGTGGCTCAAATGGGCGAAAACCCGGAACGAATCCACACAGTGGGCAGTCCGGGGCTGGATCACCTCGTTCGAACCACCCTGCTGGACCGGTCTGCGCTGGAGGTCGCCCTGGGCGCGCCCCTCGGCGACCGCAACCTGCTGGTCACCTTCCATCCGGTGACCCTGGCCGGGGACAGGGGCCTGCACGAATTCCAGGCCGTGCTCGCGGGACTGGATGCCCTGCCGCGCGACATCGTGAAATGGATCACCCGGCCCAACGCCGACCCTGGTCACCTGGGGCTCGAGGAACTGCTGGATCTCTGGGCGGCCGACCGGCCTGATGTGCATGTCTTCGCCTCCCTGGGACAGACGCGCTATCTGTCGCTGATGGCCCAGGTGGATGCAGTGGTGGGGAATTCGTCGAGCGGTCTCTACGAAGCGCCGTCGCTGCGCGTGCCGACCGTTAATGTGGGTGACCGGCAAAAAGGGAGACTGAGCGCCGCTTCCGTCATCCATTGCGAACCCGAGGCGAACGCCGTCGCTGAGGCGATCGGAGCGGCTCTCATGCTCGACTGCCGGACGGTGGAGAATCCCTATGGCGATGGGAGGAGCGCGCCCCGCATCGTCGCGATACTGCAGGCCGCGCCCGACCGCGAAGCCTTGCTGGCCAAACCGTTTTACGAGGTGTCGGCGTGACGAGTCGTGTCTTCGTGATCGCCGAGGCCGGAGTGAACCACGACGGCTCCCCCGATGATGCGCGGCGCATGATCGACGTCGCCGCCGACGCTGGCGTCGACGCCGTGAAGTTTCAGACCTTCCATGCGGATCAGCTGGTGACCCGCCGGGCCGCCAAGGCGGCCTATCAAGCCCGCAATACCGGCCGTGACGACGGCCAGCACGCTATGCTTGAGGCTTTGGAGCTGGATCGCGACACCCACCGGATGCTTTCCGCACATGCAGCGACGCGCGGGGTGCGGTTCATGTCGACGGCCTTCGATCTCGACAGCCTCGATTTTCTGGCCGGACTGGACATGCCGGCGGTCAAGATCCCCTCGGGCGACCTGACCTGGGGGCCCATGTTGCTGAAGGCGGCCCGGCTGGGCCGGCCGCTGATCGTATCGACGGGCATGGCTGCGCTGGAGGAGATCGGCGAGGCGCTGAAGGTGATCGCCTTCGCCCTGGCGCGGGAGGGGACGCCGGCGAACGCGGCGGATCTGGAGGCGGCCTTCGCCGACCCGGCGGCGCAGGCGGCCCTGAAGGACCGCGTCACACTGCTGCACTGCACGACGGAGTATCCGGCCCCGCTGACCGCGGTGAACCTGCGGGCCATGGATGTCATGCGGGAGGCCTTCGGGCTTCCGGTCGGCTATTCCGACCACACCCTGGGGACCACGGTGGCGATCGCCGCCGTCGCCCGCGGCGCGACGGTGATCGAAAAGCATTTCACCCTCGATCGCAGGCGGACGGGACCGGATCACGCCGCCTCGCTGGAGCCGGACGAACTCGCCGCCATGGTGACGGCCATCCGTGAGGTGGAAACGGCCTTGGGCGCCGCGCGCAAGGCGCCCGCTCCGGAAGAGATCGGCAATCGCGCCATCGCCCGGCGCAGCCTGGTCGCCGCCGGGCCGATCGCCGCCGGCGAGCGCTTCAGCCTCGACAACCTCACCGCCAAGCGGCCCGCCGACGGTCTGTCGCCGATGGCGATCTGGTCGTTGTTGGGCCGGCCGTCGCCGCGCGCCTATGCGGCGGACGAGGCGATCGAGCCATGACCGCGCGCCCGGTGGTCGTGGTGGGGGCGGGCGGGCACGGCCAGGTCGTGGCCGACGCCCTGCTGGCGGCTGGCGCGACCGTGCTCGGCTTCGTCGAGCCCGGGACGGTCGCCGGGACCCTGGCGGCGGGCTTGCCGGTGCTCGGCGATGACGACTGGCTCGCCGTAGACGGGGGCTACGACCTCGCCAACGGACTGGGCGGCGCCGGCGAGGCGAACGGGCGCGGACGGCGGCGGGCCGTGCAGCAACGGCTGGAGGCGGCCGGGTTCCGCTTCACCGGCGTTCGCCATCCGTCCGCCCTCGTCTCGCCGGGCGCGACGATCGAGCCGGGCGTCCAGCTGCTGGCGCGTTGCGTGGTCCAGACCGGCGCCCGCATCGGCGCCGGGACCATCATCAACGCCGGGGCCATCATCGAGCACGGCTGTCGCGTCGGCGCCTTCAGCCACTGCGCGACGGGCGCCATCCTGTGCGGCGACGTGTCTGTGGGGGCGGACTCCCACATCGGCGCCGGGGCGGTGATCCGGCAGGGCGTGGTTCTGGAGGACGGCGTCGTTGTCGGCGCCGGCGCGGTGGTGCTGGGGTCGGAGCCGGGGGACGGGCCGCTGCTGGGCGTGCCGGCGAGGCGGAGGGGAGCGAGATGAGGAACTGGCAGAGGGCCCTGATCGGACCGGAGGCGACGTTCCGCGACGCCCTGGTGTCGATCGACTCGACCGGCGCCGGCATGGCGCTGGTCGTCGATGCGGATAACCGGTTGCTGGGCGTCCTGTCCGACGGCGACCTGCGCCGGGCGCTGATCCGCGGCGCCGGGCTTGAAGATGCGGCGCTGACCGGCGCCAACCGCGAGCCGTTCTGCATCGACCAGCACCAGGACCGCGCGGCCACCCTGACCATGCTTCGGGCTCACGGCCTGCGCCAGCTGCCGGTGCTGGACGCCGACCGTCGCGTGGTCGGGCTGACCACGGTGTCGGATTTCCTCAACATTCCGATCCGCAGCAATCCGGTGGTCATCATGGCGGGCGGCAAGGGCGAGCGGCTGGCGGAACTGACCCGCGACACGCCCAAGCCCATGCTCAAGGTCGGCCCCCGCCCGATCCTGGACACCATCGTCGGGAACCTGGCCGGGCAGGGGTTCCGCAATTTCTGGCTGGCCGTGAACTACAAGGCCGAGCAGATCGAGCGCCATTTCGGCGACGGTTCGGCGCTCGGTCTGGACATCCGCTACCTGCGCGAGACCCGGCCGCTGGGCACGTGCGGCGCGCTTGCCCTGCTGCCCACCCAGGAACAGCCGCTCATCGTCACCAACGGCGACGTCCTCGCCAAGGTCGACTACGGCCACGTGCTGGAGTCCCACCTCGAGGCCGGGGCGGACGCGACCGTGGTGGTGCGCGATTACGAGATGCAGGTGCCGTTCGGGGTGGTGAACGCCGAGGCGGGGCGGATCCTGCGCATCGATGAGAAGCCCACCCAGAGCTATACGATCAGCGCGGGCGCCTATGTGCTGTCCCCGAGCGCGCTCCGGAAGGTGCCGGCCGACGCCTACTACGACATGCCGTCGCTGATCGCCGATCTGATCGGCGCCGGGATGTCCGTCCGCCAGCAACGCGCGGAGGGGTATTGGATGGACATCGGCCGCCCGCCGGATTATGCGCAGGCCAACGCAGATTTCGGCACGGTTTTCGAGGTTTAGCGTCCCGCACCCTTTTTTTGAACGTAGTGGACGGATAGCGGAGATTGGCCTCTGGCCCCACCTGTGTGCGGCGGCCCGGGGCGCCGGTCACATCACTGATAGCGAGTCATGTTTCACAAGCTTCTGAAGCGCCGGACGCCGGTCAGAGCTCCTGAATCTCCCCGGGTTCCGGCGGGCGTCGTCGTCTGGGCGATAGGCGACATTCACGGCCGCGATGACCTGCTGGAGCCGATCGTGGACGCGATCCGGGCTGACCTGCAGACGATGGACGACGACCGCAAGATCGTCGTGTTTCTCGGGGATTACGTTGATCGGGGCCCCGGATCGCGGGCGGTGCTGAAGTTCCTGGCGGGGTTGCCGTCCGACGACGGCGTGGAGTGGCGATTCCTCAAGGGCAACCACGAGGAAACCATGGCGAAGTTCCTCAGGGATCCGTCGGTCGGCGCCCAGTGGTGCGAATACGGCGGCGACGCCACCCTGCGGTCCTTTGGTCTTCGGCCGCCCGACATGAGGCACCGCGCCGAGGCCTGGCGGCACCTGTCGTCGGACCTGAATCATAAGTTGGGGGCGGAGGAACGCGACTTTCTCGCGAACCTGGAGATGCGGGTTGCGGTCGGGGACTATTTCTTCGCCCACGCCGGCGCCCGGCCCGGCGAGCCGCTGGAAAGCCAGGCCGATGAGGACCTGCTGTGGATTCGGGGCACGTTTCTTCGGAGCGAGCAGGAGTTCGAGAAGGTCGTGGTGCACGGGCACACGCCCACGGCGGAGGTGCACGCCGATCGACGCCGGATCGGCATCGACACCCGCGCCTACGAATCCGGCGTGCTCACGGCGCTGCGTCTGAAGGGCGAAGAGCGGCGGATTCTCCAGGCGGTCGCGCCCCAGGTCATGCCCGACGCCGGCGACGCGGGACCCGGGGTCCGGCCGCATGCGGTCGCCCTGCGGTGGGCGGATATCCCCGCCGTTGCTGATCTTCGCCTGGACGACGCCTGAGCGGCGACGGTTTGCGGTCGGCCGCGTCAGGTCGCTGAAGCGGGGCTTCGCTACACAATCTAAGATTGCTGCGATGTTTTGGCTCACTGCGAGTTGAACCAGCAGTGCTTGTCGTTTCGCGAAGCCGCGTTACGGTGACGGCCTGAACTTTCGTCGGTTGGGCCAAAGCCATGTTCGATTCCTTCTCGCGGAGCTTCGGCTCGACTCCCTCGCACCTGGTGGAGGGCGACCGCCCCGGGATCCCCGATCCGGTCGTGGATCCGTTCTTCGGCGCGATCGCCAGCTATCAGATCTGCGGCTGCTGCGGGAATTTCCACGCCGTGACGGACGGGACGGATGGCGGCGGGCAGGGCGTCATCCTGAACGCCGATGACCGCGGCTCCTTCGGACCGAACGGAAAGCCGTCGTATGATCCGATCGACGCCGGGGCCCAGATCACCCGCTCCAACTACAGCTGGGCCAGCGGCCTGGGCCAGGCCGCCACGGTGACCTTCGCCTTCCGCGACACCTTCGTGACCACCCTGCCCGACGGCACGACGGGCCACAACGCCTTCAGCGCCGCCCAGATTTCGGCGACGCTGCTCGCGCTGGCCGCCTGGTCAGACGTCGCCAACATCACCTTCCAGCGGGTCACCGATGGCGGCACGGAGTACTCCGAGAGCGCCACCATCCTGTTCGGGAATTACACCGAGGGCCAGTCCGGCGCGGCCGCCTTCGCCTATCTGCCCGGCGGCATGCCCGGTCCCACCGCGGCCGGCGCTGTCCAGGGCGACGTCTGGATCAACAGCTCGCTGTCGTACAACGCCAACCCGGTGATGCAGGCCTACGGCCAGCAGGTTCTGCTGCACGAGATCGGCCACGCCATCGGCCTCAGCCACCCGGCCGCCTATAACGCAGGTTCGGGCGGCACGATCACTTATCAAGAAAGCGCCATCTATTTCGAGGACTCCCGCCAGTACACGGTGATGAGCTACTTCACCGAGCGGGAGACGGGCGCCGACTTCCGGGACGGCGTCGGCGCCAACCGCTATTCGGCGGTGCCGCTGCTTGACGACATCGTCGCGGCCCAGCGCCTGTACGGCGCCAACACGACCACCCGCACCGGCGATACGACCTACGGCTTCAACTCCAATGCGGGCCAGCCGTGGTTCAACGCCAACACGGCCCTCAGCGCGCTGATCTTCGCGGTCTGGGACGCGGGCGGCACGGACACCTTCGACTTCTCGGGCTACAGCGTCGCCCAGACCATCGACCTGCGCCAGGGCGCCTTCTCCAGCGTCGGCGGTCTCACCGGCAACGTCGCCATCGCCATCGGGGTGGTGATCGAGAATGTGGTCGGCGGCACGGCCGCCGACACGATCCGGGGCAATTCGGCGGCCAACCTGATCACCAGCAACGGCGGAAACGACGAGATCGACGGCGGCCTCGGCTCCGACACGATCGTCTTCTCGGGCGCCAGCACCAGCTACACGATCTCCTGGAACGGCCAGGTCGGCACCGTGACCGGGCTCGGCCAGACGGTCACCGTGAGCAATGTCGAATTCCTTCAGTTTTCGGACACGACCATCGCGGCGGCGCCCACGGGCGGACTGCTGGTCGGCGGCGACATCACCAACGAGACCATAACCGGGACCGCCTTCAACGACACGATCGGCGGCCTTGGCGGCAATGACACCATTCACGGCCTGGCCGGGACCGACACCCTGGACGGTGGTTCGGGCAACGACGTGCTCAACGGCGGGGACAACGACGACTTCCTGATCGGCGGCCGCGGCGACGATGCGCTGAACGGCGGAGCCGGCCATGACATCGCCGACTACGCCGGCGCCGGCGCGGGCATCACGATCAGCCTTGCCACAGGGCTCGCCACCGGCGGGGCCGGCTCGGACACCCTCTCCGGCATCGAGGAAGTGCGCGGCACCGCCCACGCCGACACCATCACCGGGGACGCCAACGCCAACATCCTGCGCGGCGGCGGCGGCATCGACACCCTGAACGGCGGCGACGGAGCCGACCAGCTGTTCGCCGGCGCCCCCGGCGAGGGCGGCGGCGCCCCGGATATCGTCAAGGGGGTCGGCACGACCAACAACTCGATCGCGACCGCGGTGGCGCTGGCCGGCAGCTTCGATCTCGGCACGCGCGCGGACGTGGCCAATTCGAACACCATCCCCCACGCCACGGTCGTGGCCACCGGCCATGGCGGCATGGAATACTACGCCGTGACCGTCGCGGCCGGTGAGACGGTCGTCTTCGATATCGACAACGCCACCTTCGACAGCGTCCTGAGGATCTTCACCGCGGGCGAGG
>NZ_JAVHLH010000074.1 GCF_031082345.1 Brevundimonas sp.
CGCGGCGGGGGCGCCGCGCCGGTCCGCCGCGGCCCAGCAGCAACAGGACCGGGAGGCGACCCAGCAGGCTGAAGGCCATCAGGCCGGCGCCCCACCAGAGCGGCGCATTCGACGGCTCGGCCAGACCGAGCGTTTCCGCAACGTGCCAGGCGTCGTACCAGCCCCACAGCAGCCAGACGGCCACGGCGAAGATGGCCAGCGACCCGATGGAGAACAGGCGCAGGAGAAGGGCGAACAGAATCATCGGGATACTTTCGGGCGGGGAGCCTGCCCAACACCGGTCGACCCGTGTTCGTTCCACGAAAGCGTCGCGGCTAACCCGCCCTTAACCGCGATGATTCACCACTCGATCTCCAAGCTGTGCGGGATCGAGTGAATATGTCCGGGTTGAAGACCGACGTCGTTCTGAGGGGCGACTGCATCGAGGTGTTGAAGGGCCTGCCCGACGCCTGCGTCGACATGGTCTTCGCCGACCCGCCCTATAATCTGCAGCTGGGCGGCGACCTGCTGCGGCCGGACAACAGCCTGGTCGACGCGGTCGACGACGACTGGGACAAGTTCGACAGCTTCGCCACCTATGACGCCTTCACCCGGGCGTGGCTGACCGAATGCCGCCGGGTGCTGAAGCCGGAGGGCTCGATCTGGGTGATCGGCAGCTATCACAACGTCTTCCGCCTCGGCTCGGCGATCCAGGACCTCGGCTTCTGGGTGCTGAACGACATCATCTGGCGCAAGTCGAACCCGATGCCGAACTTCAAGGGCACGCGCTTCACCAACGCCCACGAGACCCTGATCTGGGCCGCGCGGAGCCGCGAGCAGAAGCGCTACACCTTCAACTACGACGCGCTGAAGGCCTTCAACGAAGACACCCAGATGCGGTCCGACTGGACCTTCGCCCTGTGCACCGGCGAGGAGCGGATCAAGGACGCCGACGGCAAGAAGGCGCATCCGACCCAGAAGCCCGAGGCCTTGCTGCACCGGGTGATGCTGGCCGCGACCCGGCCCGGCGATGTTGTTCTGGACCCCTTCTTCGGCACCGGCACGACCGGGGCGGCGGCCAGGCGTCTGGGCCGGCATTTCATCGGCATCGAGCGCGACGAGGGCTACGCCAAGGTCGCCGAGAAGCGGATCAAGGCGGTGATCCCCGCGGCGCCGGAGGACCTGGTGGTCACCGGCTCCAAGCGGGCCGAGACCAAGGTGCCGTTCGGGGCGCTGGTCGAGGCCGGCCTGCTGCGGCCCGGCGACCGGCTGTATTGCCCCAAGGGCGAGCGCGAGGCGCGGGTGCGGGCCGACGGCTCTCTGGTGTCCGGCTCGCTGAGCGGCTCGATCCACAAGCTGGGCGCGTTGTTCGAGAACGCCCCGGCCTGCAACGGCTGGACCTACTGGCGCTTCAAGTCGGACCAGGGACTGCGCTCGATCGACACCCTGCGGGCCGAGGTCCGCGCCGGGATGCAGTGACCGTTCGCCCGTAACCCTGTAAACGCCCAACTTTTCACAGGAAAAACGGCGTTTCGGGAACCTCGCCTATTCGGAAATGTTGATTGCGCGGCGCCCCCTTGGCGGGGATCGCCGGAGCATCGCGCAATGAAGATCGCCCAAGTCACGCCCCTCTACGAAGCCGTGCCGCCGAAGCTCTATGGCGGCACCGAGCGCGTGGTCGCCCACCTGACCGACGCGCTGGTCGAGCTCGGCCACGACGTGACCCTGTTCGCCTCGGCCGAGGCCGAGACGCGCGCGCGCCTGATCACGGTCCGCGACCAGGCGATCCGGCTGGATCCGGCCCCGCTGAAGTCCGATCTGGCCGCGCATATGACGATGCTGTCGGAGGTGCTGAAGCGCGCCGACTCGTTCGACGTGATCCACTTCCACACGGATATGATCCACTTCCCCTTCTTCGCCCGCTGCGCCGACAAGACGATCACGACCCTGCATGGCCGCCTCGACCTCAAGGATCTGGCCGGTGTTTATGAGCGCTGGGACCAGTTCGGCCTCGTGTCGATCTCGGACGACCAGCGCCGTCCGCTGCCGCTGGCGAACTGGAAGGCGACGGTCCACCACGGCATGCCCGGCGAGATGTACCGGTTCTCGCCGCAGTCCAGCGGCTATCTGGCCTTCCTCGGCCGCATCTCGCCCGAGAAGCGCCCGGACCGGGCCATCGAGATCGCTGCGAAGCTGAACAAGCCGCTGAAGATCGCGGCCAAGGTCGACGCCGCGGACAAGGTGTACTGGGAAACCGTGATCCGGCCGATGGTCGAGTCCAACCCCCTGGTCGAGTTCGTCGGCGAGATCGGCGACCACCAGAAGTCGGCTTTCCTCGGCGGGGCCGAGGCGCTGCTGTTCCCGATCGACTGGCCCGAACCGTTCGGCCTGGTGATGATCGAGGCCATGGCCTGCGGCACGCCGGTGGTGGCCTTCCGCTGCGGCTCGACGCCGGAGATCATCGAGGACGGAGCCACCGGCTATCTGGTCGACACGATGGAGCAGGCGGTCGCCGCGGCCGGGCGGGCGCATTTGCTCGACCGGGAGGCGATCCGGGCGCGGTTCGAACTGCGCTTCTCGGCCACGGCCATGGCCCGGCGCTATCTCGACGTCTACGGCGATCTGCTGGCCCGCCGCCCGTTCGCGGAGGAGGCCCCGGGCGAAGCGGTGACGCCGCTGCGGCCGCACGAGGACCGCAGTTTCATCAACCTGGCCTGACGAACGCAGGGCGACGGGCCTGAACCTCCGGCCGGTTCGTCCATTAGCGTACCAATGCCGTCATCAAGGGTCCGCAATCCGCCGCGACCTTGTGGGGTCCGACCGCAACCGATCCGGGGTTCCGCATGGACGACGCCTATAATGTTCAGGTCACGGCCGGGGAGTCGCAGGACGTCGACGGCCTCGAGCAGCTGATGGCGCTGAAGGACGCGGACACCTTCGTGGTGGCCGACATCTGGGGCGACATGAAGGGTGGGGCCGACGGCCTGTTCGACCGCGACACGCGGCTGCTGTCGCGGTTCGTGATGACGGCGGGGCTGGCGCGGCCGTCGCGGCTGAGTTCGGGCGTCAGCCAGGACAACGTTTTCTTCACGGCCCATTCGACCAACCGGCCGCTGCCGCCGATGGGCGGGCGCTCGGCCCCGGCCGGCGTGATCCACATCGAACGGCGACGGTTCGTCCGCGACCGGCGGATGTTCGAGCGCATCCGCATGGTCAACCACGGCGTCGAGGACGTGCTGCTGCCGATGGCCTTCGAGTTCGCGGCCGATTTCGCCGACATCTTCGAGGTGCGCGGCTCCGTCCGGCCGAAGCGGGGGACGCAGGAGACGCCGGTCGTGGACGGCCGCCGGGTGCTGTTCCGCTATCTCGGCGTCGACGAGGCGACCCGCAGCAGTTGTCTGGCCTTTTCCGAGCCGCCGGCCCGGCTGACCGCGTCGCGGGCCGAGTTCATGTTCAGCCTGCCCAAGGGGCGGCGCTGCGACCTGTACATCGAATGCGGGGTCGGGGCGTGCGAGGCGCCGGACGAGACGCGGTTCCGGTTCCATGCCGTGCAGGCGCGGGTGGCCATGCGCACCCGGCGGCGGCGCGGCGCCTCGATCCGCGGGCCGCGCAATCCGCGCTTCAACGACTGGCTGGACCAGTCGCGGGCCGATGTGGCGCTGCTGACCACCGACCTGCCGACGGGCCCCTATCCCTACGCCGGGGTGCCGTGGTTCTCGACGCCGTTCGGGCGCGACGGGATCCTGACGGCCTGGCAGATGCTGTGGCTCGATCCCAGCCTGGCCAAGGGGGTGCTGACCTATCTGGCCATGCGGCAGGCGACCGAGTTCTCGGCCTTTCAGGACTCGGCGCCTGGCAAGATCATGCACGAGACGCGCGCCGGCGAGATGTCGGTCCTGGGCGAGGTGCCGTTCGGACTCTACTACGGCGGGGTCGACACAACCTGCCTGTTCGTGGCCCTGGCCGGGGCCTATCTGAGGCGCACCGCGGACGTGGGGACGATCCGCACCCTGTGGCCCAATCTGCTGGCCGCGGTGGGCTGGATGAAGGACCACGGCGACGTCACCGGCGACGGCCTGATCAGCTATCAGCGCGCGGCCGACTCCGGGCTGTCGAACCAGGGCTGGAAGGACTCCGAGGACTCGATCTTCCACAGCGACGGGCGTTTCCCGAAGGGGCCGGTGGCGCTGCTGGAGGTGCAGGGCTACGCCTTCGCCGCCTGGCAGGCGATAGCGGACATGGCCCGGGTGCTGGCGGACGACCGCGAGGCGGAATGGGCGGCCCGGGCCGCCGGGGTGCGCGCCCTGGTCGAGGACCGGTTCTGGATGGAGGACGAGCAGTTCTACGCCATCGCGCTGGACGGCGACGGCGAGCAGTGCCGCTCGATCGGCTCGAACGCCGGCCATCTGCTGTTCACCGGCCTGCCCTCGAAGGAGCGGGCCCGGGCGGTGACGAAGCGGATGCTGGCGGCCGAGTTCCGCTCGGGCTGGGGCCTGCGCACCCTGGCGACCGGGCAGGCGCGGTTCAATCCGATGAGCTATCACAACGGCTCGGTCTGGCCGCACGACACGGCGATGGCGGCGGCCGGCATGGCCCAGTACGGCGAGCGCCGCGCCGTGGCCCTTCTGCTGGGCGAGATCTACGCCGCCGCCACCCATTTCCAGATGCGCCTGCCGGAACTGTTCTGCGGCTTCGAGCGGATGCCGGGCGAACCGCCGATCGCCTATCCGGTGGCCTGCCTGCCCCAGGCGTGGGCGGCGGGGTCGGTGTTCCTGATGCTGCAGGCCGCGCTGGGCGTCCGCATCGACGCTCTGGAGGGGGTGGTCGAGATCGACCGGCCGCTGTTACCCTCGGGCATCGAACGGCTCAACCTCACCCGTCTGGAGGTCGGCGAGGCCGTGGTGGACCTGACCTTCCAGCATATGGGGACCCACACCGTGGTCATGCCGCGGCGCACGGAAGGCCCGGTTTCGGTGCGCACCCTCGGTTAGGCCAGCCCGCGCTCCAGCGCCTTGCGGAAGACGGTGGGCAGGGACGCCAGCGCCTCTTCCACCGGCGTCCAGACGAGGTCGCCGTCGCCTTCCGCCGACGACGCCTCCGCCGCGCGGATTTCCAGCGTCAGGGCGAAATGGGTGAAGACGTGCTCCACGGCGCCGGCGTCGCGCCAGTCGGCGGGCCTCGGGGGCGCGCCCTCGGCGGGCACGGACGACCAGTCGGAGGTCGGCAAGCCGAGCATGCCGCCGAGCAGACCCTTGCCGGGCCGCCGGACGAGGGCGACGCGGCCCTGATCGTCGCGCAGGACCCAGGCCACGCCGCGACGGCGCGGGCGCTCGGCCTTCTTCGTTTTCAGGGGGTAGCGTTCGGGCCGTCCCGACCGGAAGCCGGCGCACCATTCGGTCAGGGGACAGCGTTGGCAGAGGGGCTGGCCCGACCGGCAGACGGTGGCGCCGAGATCCATCAGGGCCTGGGCCCAGTCGCCGGGCCGCTCGTCGGCGACCAGCGACCCGGCCCGCCGCTTCAGCTCCGGCCGCGCGGCGGGGAGCGGCGTCTCGACGGCGAACAGGCGGGCCATGACCCGCTCGACATTGCCGTCGACGACATTGGCGGGGCGGTCGAAGGCGATGGCGGCGACGGCGGCGGCGGTGTAGGCGCCGACCCCGGGCAGGGCCAGCAGGCCGGTCTCGGTGTCGGGGAAGACGCCGCCGTGGTCGCCGGCCACCGCCCGCGCGCAGGCCAGCAGATTGCGGGCCCGGGCGTAGTAGCCGAGCCCGGCCCAGGCGGCCATGACGTCGGCGTCGTCCGCCGCTGCGAGGTCCGTCACGCTCGGCCAGCGTGCGGTGAAGGCGAGGAAATAGGGCGTGGCGTGGGGCGTGGTGGTCTGCTGCAACATGACCTCGGACAGCCAGACCCGGTAGGGATCCGGCCGCGCCGCGTCCGGCCCGGGACGCCACGCCAGCGTCCGGCGATGGGCGTCGTACCAGTCCAGCAGGGCCGCGCGAACGGCGGCTCGGTCGGCGGCGACCTGTTCGGGGACCTGGACCGGGACGGGAGGCATTCCTCGCGCTATAAACCGGAAATGCGCCGCACGCTGCCCACCGACGCCGAAGCCCGCGAAATCCTGTCGCGACGGCGGACGCGTCCGGCCCCGCGGCCGGCGCCCAAGGCGGGGCGGGCGCTGCAGGGGCTGATCAAGGAGTTGGACGCGAAATTCGGCCGCGGCGCCTCGGCGCTGGAGCCGCGCTGGACCGAGATCGTCGGCGAACGGATTGCGCGAGTGACCCGGCCGCAGAAGCTGACCAGGGGACGCGGCGGCGCCGGCGGGACGCTGGAACTGCGCGTGGCGGGGCCCGCGGCCCTGCTGGTGCAACACCAGTCGGAGGAGATCCTGCAGCGGGTCAACCTGTTCCTCGGACCCGGCAGCGTCGAGAAGCTGAGGATCGCCCAGGGACCGGTGAAGCCGCCGGCCGGACTCGCCGCCCCGGTCCGGCCCAAATCCGGACCGCGCCCCCTGCCCGCGCATCAGGAGGCCGAGCTGAAGGCCTCGGTGGCGGAAGCGCCCGATCTCCTGAAAGGCCCGCTGGAACGGCTGGGGCGGGCCGTCCTGAGCGATCCGCAGAAAGGCCGCGACCGCGCCGGCGAATAGGCCGTTTGTGCCCGCGGAAGCGAAATCCGGCCACGCCGTAGAAGGCCGCTTGACATATTTCGATGTTTAGCTAAACAACGAGACATGAACAAGGTCTTCAAGGCTCTGGCCGACCCGACCCGCCGCAAGGTGCTGGAGCTGCTGCGCCAGCGGCCGATGACGGCCGGCGAGCTGAGCGAGCATTTCCAGGTCTCCAAGCCGACCATGTCGGCGCATTTCTCGGTGCTGCGCGAGGCCGACCTAATCGACGCCCACAAGCAGGGCACGACCATCACCTACCGGCTGAAGCTGTCGGTGCTCGAGGAAGCGCTCCTCGGCTTCAGCCAGGCCTTCGGGATCGGCGCCGCCGCCCCCGCCGAAGAAACGGACACGCCCGGAAAGGGGACACAGTCATGACCAAACGCCTCGGATGGGCCATCGCCCTCGCCGCCTTCATTCTCGGCTCCGCCCTCGCTCTTCGCTACGCCGAAGGCGCGGGAATGATCGGAGCGGACGGCGCCCGACGCGCCATGCAGGTGCTGATCGGCCTGATGCTGGCGGGCTACGCGAATATCATGCCCAAGCAGCTGGGGCCTACGCGCGGTTCGCTCCGGGCTGACGCGGCGGCGCAGGCCGCGCTTCGGGTCGGCGGCTGGTCCCTGACCCTGGCGGGCGTCGCCTACGCCGCGCTGTGGGCGTTCGCCCCGCTGGCGATCGCCGATACCGCCGGATTGTTTGTGGTGGCCGCCGCCACCCTGCTGACCGCCGGATACGCGGTGTGGGCCTTTACGTCCTGCCGACGCGATCCCGGCGCGTCCACCGGCCGCTAGCCGGACCGACCTCTCGACCCCGCGCCCTCCAGGGAGGGCCGTCTCCACCCCGACGGGCCGCCGCGGCGCGCCCGACGGCTTTCGCTTGCCCGCACTCCAACCGCCCCGACGGGCAAAGGACACGCCATGACCCTCAACAGACCCCTGAACCGCTTTCGCGCCGCCGGGCTCTCCCTGGCCCTGCTTGTGGGAGCGGGATTCCCCGCCGTCGCCCAGGATGCGGCCTCCGCCGTCACGCCAGCGGAAGGACAGGGGCCCGCGCTGTGGATCGTGCGCGACGCCGACTCGACCCTCTATCTGTTCGGCACCATGCACCTGCTGCGACCGACGACCGGCTGGGGCACGGACCGGGTCGACAGGGCGTTCGCCAGCGCCTCCCATCTCATCATGGAGGTCGACAGTCCCGAGGATCAGGCCGCCCTGCTTCCGATCATCCGCGAGCACGGCCTCTCTCCGGACCGGCCGCTGTCCAGCCTGCTGACGGCCGGGGAGATCGCGGCCCTGGACGCCGCGGCCCGGACGATCGGGACCAGCGCCGAGAGCATGGAGCCGATGCGGCCCTGGCTGGCGGGCGTGACGGTGCAGAGCGCCTCGATCATCCGCGCCGGCTATGCGGTCGAATCCGGCGTCGAACCGATCCTCAAGGCGCGCGCCGAAGCGGCGGGCATGACCATCAGCGGCTTCGAGACGCCCGACGAGCAGATCCGCATGCTGGCCGGCTTTCCCGAAGAGGGCCAGTTGATCTACCTGCGCAGCGCCCTCGACGATTTCGGCAAGGCCCAGACCGAGGTCGATCAGCTCGTCGAGGCCTGGGCGTCCGGGGACGTCGAAACCATCCGGGCCCTCGCGGTCGATCCGTTGCGCGAGACGCCGCTTCTCCATGACGCTCTGCTGGTGCGCCGGAACACCAACTGGGCGAACCAGATCGAGGCCCTGCTGGACGGATCGGGCACGGCCTTCATCGCCGTCGGCGCCCTGCATCTTGCCGGCGAGGACAGCGTCCAGCAGATCCTGCTGGGCCGCGGCGTCGAGGTCGCGGACGCACCCTGATCCGGGCGGGGGCGGCGCCGGGCGACAACGAGACCCGCTGGCGCCGCCGATCTTCTTTGGCTAGATCGGCTGTTCAACGATAGACTGGTCGACGACCGGCCCGTCGCCGCAGACCCAGACGCGCGCATTTTCGGGGAATCGCGCGATGCTCTCCCATTCCCCGTGCCAGAGGACGACCCCATGAGCGCCACGACCCGATACGCCGCCATGAGCCGCCGCGCGGCCATGACCGCCGCCGCCCTGACCGCCATGGTCGCCCTGGCCGGCTGCAACAGCGGCGGAGCCGGCGCGCCGGCGGACGGCGACATGGCCATGGGCGCGCCCGAGGGGGCCAAGGTCACCGTGGTCGAATATGCGTCGGTGACCTGCCACGTCTGCGCAGCCTGGCAGGAAGAGAACTGGGAAGGCTTCAAGGCGCGCTATGTCGACACCAACAAGGTGCGTTACGTCTTCCGCGAAATCCCGACATCGCCCCGTGAGGTCGCCGTCGCCGGGTTCCTGATCGCCCGCTGCGCCGGCGAGGACAAGTATTTCGACGTCGTTCACGAGCTGCTGGCCAATCAGGAGGCGATGCGACTCGACCCCCGGGCGACCCTGTTCCGGGTTGGGAACGGCGTCGGCCTGAGCAATGAGCGCATCCAGCAGTGCATCACCGATGAAGCCGCGCTCGAGGCCGCCGAGGCTCGCGCCCAGACGTCGCTGGCCGCCGGCGTCGACGGCACCCCGACCTTCTTCGTCAACGGCACGAAGGTGATCACGCCCGGCTCACAGTCGGGCACCAGCCTCGCCGACCTGTCCAAGGCGATCGACGCCGAACTGGCCAAGAGCTGATCGTCCGGTGGGGCGGCTTTCGCGCTTCCTGCTGACGGCCCTGGTCGCGATCGCCGCGCCCGCGACGGCGCTCGCCCAGACGGTCGAACCGGTGCGGGACGGCGACCGGACCCTGGGTTCGGCCACGGCCCCGGTGACGCTGACGGTCTATCTGTCGACGACCTGCAACCACTGCGCCGACTGGCACACCAACGACTTCCCCGCCTTCAAGGCGAGATGGGTCGATACGGGCAAGGTGCGGGTGGCCTATCGGGACCTGCCGACTCCGCCGCAACAGGCCGCGATCGCCGGGGCGGTGATGGCTCGCTGCGCGCCTGAGGAGAAGTACGACGACGTCCTGGACACGCTTTTCCGCGGCCAGGCCCAGCTTCACGCCACGCCCGGCCCGCCGCCGCAGGAAACCGTGATCCGGTGGCTGGCCGCGGCCGGCGCGGCGGGCGGCCTGACCCGCGACCAGATGAACGCCTGCTTCTCCAGCGACGCCTCGTTCGCGGAGATCCAGCAGAGGGCCCGGCAGTCGAACGCCGACGGCGTCAACAGCACGCCCAGCTTTTTCATCGACGGGCGGCGGGTGCTCGATCGGCCCGACCTGACGTCGCGCGGGGTGGACGCCTTCGAACCCCTCATCCAGCCGCTGCTCGACGGCCGGTGACCCGCTAGCAGGATGCAGTTCCAGCGCCTCCGGCTCGTCGGTTTCAAGTCCTTCGTCGATCCCGCCGAGGTGCATATCGAGCCGGGCCTGACCGGCGTGGTCGGACCCAATGGCTGCGGCAAGTCCAATGTGCTGGAGAGCCTGCGCTGGGTCATGGGGGCCAATTCGGCCAAGGCCATGCGCGGCCAGGGCATGGACGACGTCATCTTCGCCGGCGCCGCCAACCGCCCGCCGCGCAGCCATGCCGAAGTCTCGCTGACCATCGACAACGCCCAGCGCAAGGCGCCCCAGCCCTTCACGGACAGCGCGATCATCGAGGTGTCGCGCCGCATCGACCGCGGGCAGGGCTCGACCTACCGCATCAACGGCAAGGAGGTGCGGGCCCGCGACGTGCAGCTGCTGTTCGCCGACGCCTCGACCGGCGCCAACAGCCCGGCGCTGGTGCGCCAGGGCCAGATCAGCGAACTGATCGCCGCCAAGCCGCAGAACCGCCGCCGCATCCTCGAGGAGGCCGGCGGGGTCGCCGGCCTGCACACCCGGCGGCACGAGGCGGAGCTGAGGCTGAAGGCGGCCGAGACCAATCTGGAGCGGCTGGACGATATCGGCCGCGAGCTGGAGACGACCCTGACGCGGCTGAAGCGCGAGGCGCGGCAGGCGGAGAAATACAAGAAGATCTCGGCCGAGATCCGCGCCCTGCAGGCGGCGCTGCTGTTCGTGCGCTGGAACGACGCCCGGGCGGCGGCGGAGGCGGCCGCGCAGGAGCTGGCGGACGCGGACCGGGCGGTGCTGGAGGCCACGACGGCCTCGGGCCGGGCCCAGACGGCGTCGCTGAACGCCCAGGAGGCGCTGAAGCCGGCGCGGGAAGAGGATGCGGTGGCCGGGGCCCTGCTCCACCGGGCCTCGCTGGAGCGCGACCGGCTGGACATGGCGGAACAGGCGGCGCGGGCCGAGGTCGAGCGGCTGACCGCCGAGGCCGCCCGCATCGCCGCCGACATCGAGCGCGAGATCGCCATGGCCGGGGACGCCGAGGGCGAGCTGGCGAGGCTGGGCGCGGCGCTGGAGGCGCTGACGGCCGAGATCGCCGCGGCC
>NZ_JAVHLH010000075.1 GCF_031082345.1 Brevundimonas sp.
AGGGCGACGAGGCGACGCCGACCATGGGCGGCGGCGGGGGAGGCGGCGGTCCGGTGTCCACCGTCAAACGGCTGGATTCCCGCGAGACCTGGAGTTTCGACATCGACGCCCGCGGGGCCGAGATCCTGCGCATCGCCGCCATCGGCGACGGCGACACCGACGTCGACCTGACGGTCCGGGACGCTGCGGGCAAGCTGCTGTGCGCCGACGGTTTCGGCGACCACTATCCGGTCTGCACCCTGTCGCCCGGCGCGCCGGCGCGGCTGCGGGTGCAGGTGGTCAATCGCGGCGCGCTGTGGACCCGCGTCCAGGTCCTCAGCAACTAGGCCTCAGGCCCCGGCCTTCCTCGCGAACGACAGCGCCCCTTCCGCCAGCATCGGGACCTGGGCGGCCATGGTCTTCGCATGGGCCGAGGCGGCGGTGCCGTCGCGCACCCGCCCGGCGATGCCCTGGCAGATGGCCGCCAGCCGGAACAGATTGTAGGCGAACAGCCAGTCGAGGTTCGCCGGCCGCGCCCCGGTCAGGCCGGCGTAGCGCTCGACCATCTGCTCGACCGAGGGAATGCCCAGGGCCTCGATATCGGCCCCGGCGAGGCCGTTGCGGGCCGTGGCCGGAATGACCCAGGCGATCAGCAGATAGGAGAAGTCGGCCATCGGATCGCCGAGGGTCGACAGCTCCCAGTCCAGCACCGCCCGCACCTCGGGCGCCTCGGGGGCGAGGATCAGGTTGTCGAGCCGGAAGTCGCCGTGGACGATCCGCGTCGGTCCCTCGGGCGGCAGGGTGGCGGGCAGGAATTCGATCAGCCGGTCCATGGCCGGGATCGGCTCGATCTCCGAGGCCCGGTACTGTTTGGTCCAGCGCCCGACCTGGCGCTCGAAATAGTTGCCCGGCCGGCCGTAGTCGCCGAGGCCGATGGCGGCCGGATCGAAGGCGTGCAGCGCCGCCAGCGTATCGACCTGGGCGTCATAGATGGCCCGCCGCTGGTCCGGGGTCATGCCCGGCAGTTTGAGGTCCCACAGCACCCGGCCCTCGACCTTGTCCATGACGTAGAACATCGAGCCGATCACGGTCTCGTCCGTGCACAGGGCCCACGGCCGGGCCACCGGATAGCCCTGGGCGTGCAGGGCCGAGATGACGGTGAACTCGCGGTCGACGGCATGGGCCGAGGCCAGCAGGGTTCCCGGCGGCTTGCGGCGCAGCACATAGGTTCGGCCGGGCGTGGTCAGCTCATAGGTCGGGTTCGACTGACCGCCCTTGAACTGGCGCACCGTCAGCGGCCCGGCGTAGCCCTCGACATGGGCCGCCAGCCAATCGCCCAGCCTCGACTCGTCGAGGGCGTAGCGCGGATCGACCTCGCGCGTGCCGGAGAAGGTCGACTGGGCGTCCGTGGGGGCGTCGGCGGGGGTGTCGGCGGGGTCGGTCTGGCTCATTGCGCGGCGATGATGGCGGCCTTCACCGCCCCGCGCCAGCCTTTCAGCAGCCGTTCGCGTTCGTCCGCGCCCATGCGCGGCGTCCAGCGCGCCGGCGCCTCGACCGGATGGTCCTCGAGGTCCGCAATCAGGCCGACGCCCAGCGCCGCCAGCCTGGCCGCCCCCAGCGCCGTCATCTCCTGGAAGGCCGGGCGCTCGACCGTGACCTCGCAGATGTCGGCCACGAACTGCATGGCGAAGGCGTTGGCGGTGACGCCGCCGTCAACCTTGAGCACCTTCAGCCTCGGGGCCCCGTCCCGCTCGAGCGCGTCCAGCAGGTCGCGGGTCTGGTAGGCCAGCGACTCCAGCGCCGCCCGCACCATCTGCGCCGGGCCGCTGTCACGCGTCAGGCCGGTGATGGTCCCGCGCGCCTCGGGCTCCCACCACGGCGCGCCGAGGCCGGTGAAGCCCGGGACCAGATAGACGCCGCCGTTGTCCTTCAGCCCCTGGGCCATGGCCTCGGACTGACGCGACTCCGAGATCACCTTCAGCCCGTCGCGCAGCCACTGGATCGCCGAGCCGGCCGAGAAGATCGATCCCTCCAGCGCCCAGGCCGCCTGCCCGCCCACGGCGTAGCCCAGCGTCCCGAGCAGCCGGCTGGTCGAGGCCACCGGCGTGTCGCCGACATTGGCCACGAGGAAGGCCCCGGTGCCGTAGGTGATCTTGGCGTCGCCGGGCTTCAGCGCGCCATGTCCCACCAATGCGGCCTGCTGGTCCCCCGCCGCCCCGTGGATCGGCAGGGCGGCCCCGAACAGGGCCGGGTCGCAATCGCCGAAATGATCCGCGCAAACCCGGATGTCCGGCAGTCCCGCCATCGGGACATTGAACAGCGCCGCCAGGTCGGGCCGCCACTGGCGGGTGGCGAGGTCCATCAGGGACGTGCGGCTGGCGTTGGTGGCGTCGGTGACGTGGCGGGCCCCGCCGGTCAATTTCCAGATCAGCCAGGTCTCGATCGTCCCCAGCTTGACCTCGCCGCGTTCGGCCCGCTCGCGCGCCTCGGGAACGGCGTCCAGCAGCCAGGCGAATTTGGAGGCCGAGAAATAGGGGTCGAGGATCAGGCCCGTCGCCGCCTGCACCATCGGCTCATGGCCGGCCGCCGCCAGTTTCGCGGTCGCGGCCGCGGTGCGCCGGTCCTGCCAGACGATGGCGCGATGCAGCGGCTCGCCGGTCGCGGCATCCCAGATCACCGAGGTCTCGCGCTGGTTGGTGATGCCGACGGCGGCGAACCGCCCGACCCCGCCCGCCTTGCGGATGACCTCGCGGCAGGTCTGCAGCGTCGCGGCCCAGATTTCCGCCGCGTCGTGCTCGACCCAGCCGGGTTTGGGGAAATGCTGCGCCAGCTCGATCTGGCTGACCGCGACCGGCCTCAGCCGCCCCCCATCCCCGCACTCGAAGGCGATGGCCCGGGTCGAGGTCGTGCCCTGGTCGATGGCGAGGATGAGGGGCTTCATCCGGTCAGGTTAGAGCGGCGGCCCGGAGACTCAACCGGGCATCGCGGCGAAGCCGCAACCTCGACCCCTGTCCGCGAGGGGGAGGTTCATCACAACGAACACCACGAGGCACGACGAACACAACGGGTTGAGAGCTGGCGCAGGCCCCGTCGTGTCCTTTGTGGGTTCTTCGTTGTGTTCGTTGTGAAGAACCTTCCAGCCTTCAAAGTCGGCTTCGCCGGGAAGAAATGACGCGGTATGGATATCCCATGCACACCGCCTCCTTCGCCGGCGTCCAGGACGCCGCCCGCCAGATCGCCGGCCGCGCCGTGCGCACGCCGCTGATCGAGAACCCGGCCCTCAATGCCCATGTCGGCGGACGGGTGCTGCTCAAGGCCGAAAACCTGCAGCGCGCCGGGGCGTTCAAATTCCGCGGGGCGTGGAACCGCATCAGCCGGCTCACCCCCGAGGAACGGGCCCGCGGCGTCGTGGCCTACTCCTCCGGCAACCACGCCCAGGCCGTCGCCGCCGCCGCCCAGATGCTGGGTATCGAGGCCGTCATCGTCATGCCCGCCGACAGCCCGGCGGTGAAGGTCGAGGGCGTCCGCTCGTTCGGCGGCGAGGTGCGGATGTACGACCGCTACACCGAAAGCCGCGAGGCCATCGGCGAGGAGATCGCCGCCTCAAAGGGCTCGGTGCTGGTCCGCCCGTTCGACGATCCCTTCGTCATCGAGGGCCAGGGCACGGTCGGGCTGGAGATTCTGGACCAGGCCAAGGCCGTCGGCGTCGCGCCGCTGGACCAGCTGGTCTGCGGCGCCTCGGGCGGGGGGCTGATCGCCGGCATCAATCTGGTGATGGCGTCGCTGGCGTCGCACACGCCGGTGATCGCGGTCGAGCCGCGCGACTACAACGACACCCAGCTGTCGCTCGCCGCCGGCGAACGCCTGACCCATGCGCCGGCCCGGGGCACGATCTGCGACGCCCTGATGACCGACAGGCCGGGCGAGCTGACCTTCCCCATCAACCGCCGCCTCGACCGCGTCGAGACCGTCTCCGACGCCGAGGTGGCCGAGGCCGTCCGCTACGCCTTCCGGGTGCTCAAGCTGGTGGTCGAGCCCGGCGGGGCCGTGTCGCTGGCCGCCCTGCTGGCCGGCAAGATCCAGGCGCGGGATCGGACCACCGCCGTCGTCCTGTCCGGCGGCAACGTCGACCCGGCCCTGTTCGCCGCCATCATCGAAGACCGTTTCACCCCGTCCGAGGAGTCCGCATGAGCCGCACCGAACGCCAGGGAACGCCCACGCCCGTCGCCGACCTGCCCGATCTGGTCGGACAGGAGATCGGCGTCAGCCGCTGGATCACCGTCGACCAGGCCCGCATCGACGCCTTCGCCGAGATCACCGAGGACCGCCAGTTCATCCACATCGACCCGGAGGCGGCCAAGGCCACCCCGTTCGGCGGGACCATCGCCCATGGCTTCCTGACCCTGTCGCTGCTGTCGGCCATGACCTACGACGCCATGCCGCCGCTGGAGGGGGTGGTGATGGGGGTCAACTACGGCTTCGACAAGATCCGCTTCCTCGCCCCGGTGCGGGCCGGGTCGAACGTCCGCGGCCGCTTCAGACTGCTGTCGGTCGAGGACAAGGGCGGCGGCCGCTGGCTGCTGAAGCACGAGGTCACGGTCGAGATCGAAGGCGCCGACAAGCCGGCGCTGGTGGCGGAATGGCTGGGGATGCAGGTGGTGGGCTAGCCCCCGCCGATCCCCTCGATCACCCGCCCCGAGCCCTCGCAGGTCGGGCAGGGCCGGTCGCCGACCAGACCTGTGCCGTTGCAGCCGGGGCAGATGTTCTCGCCGGTCCCGGGCGTGTCCGGTTCGGCCTCGTCGCCGGGGGCGGGGGTGATGGGGACCTCGGTCATGCGCCGGTAACGCGCGGGCGCGGCGGAGGGTTCAGCCCTCGCCGAGGCACCTCAGCGCCACTTCCAGATTGCGCAGTCCATCCTCGCCGGTCACCGCCGCCGGTTCGCCGGTGCGGATGGCGTGGGCGAAGGCTTCCAGCTCCTTCTTCAGCGGCTCGGCGGGCCAGCTGTTGACGGCGCGGGTCTGGTAGGAGCCGTCGGCCTGCTGGCCGAAATATTCGGTGACCTGGCGGGTGATCAGGTCGGCCACCACGAATTTGTTGCGCGTCGCCACCTGCAGGGTGCGGACCTTGTAGGGGGTCACCCAGTTGGTGGTGATGTGGGCGATGACCCCGTTCTCGAGCCGGAACTGCAGCAGGGCGGTGTCCTCGCGCTCGGCGCGGGTGCGGGCCAGCTGCGGCTGGACCTCCGTGATCTCGCTGTCGGTCAGGTGGCGGATGATGTCGATGTCGTGCACCGCCAGGTCGATGACCACCCCGACCTCGCCCATGCGCGGCGGGAAGGGGCCGACCCGGGTGATCTGGATCGAGATGATGTCGTCGCCGTCGATGGCGCGCTTGACCGCGTCGACGGCCGGATTGAAGCGCTCGACCTGGCCGACCATCAGCACGCGCTTGTTGGCCCTGGCCGCGTCGATCATGCGCTGGGCGTCGGCGATCGTCGCGGCGATCGGCTTTTCGACCAGCACATGGACGCCCTTCTCCAGCATGGCCACGGTCAGGTCGGCGTGGGTGCGGTTCGGGGTCGCCACCACGGCGGCGTCCAGCCCGGCGGCGACGAAGGCCTCGGCCGTGGTCACGGGACTGGCTCCATAGGCGGCGGCCACCCCCTCGGCGACGGCGGCGTCGGGATCGAACACATGGGTCAGCTCGACGTCGCGGATGTCGGACAGGACGCGGGCGTGGTTGCGCCCCATGACCCCCGCGCCGGCGACGCCGAACCTGAGGGTGGTTTGATGAGTGGTCATGCCCTGCCTCCTAACCCGTCATTCCGGGGCCGCGAAGCGGAACCCGGGACCGCGTCTGAACGCCCGGGTTCCGGATCGGCTCTGCGAGCCGTCCGGAATGACCGCTATTTTCCAAAGCTGGCGACGGCGGCGATGATGCGGTCCTGGGTCGCCTCGTCCAGATCGGAATGCATCGGCAGGCTGATGACGCGGTCCTTGAGACGCTCGGTCACCGGCAGCCCCTGCGGCCCGCGCGGATACATGTCATAGGCCGGCTGCAGGTGCAGCGGGATCGGATAATAGACCGCCGTCGGCACGCCCTGCGCCTTCAGATGCGCCGCCAGACCGTCCCGATCCTCGTGCTCGATGGTGTACTGGGCCCAGTTCGAGACATTGCCTTCCGGCACGTCGGGCACGGCCGCCACATGCGGGCGCAGGGCCTCGTTGTAGCGGGCCGCGACGCGGTTGCGCATGCCGATCTCGTCGCCGAACACCTTGAGCTTCTCGATCAGGACGGCGGCCTGGATGGTGTCCAGACGACTGTTCCGGCCGATGCGCATGTTCAGATATTTGGGGTCGTGGTCGAAGGTGCGGTCCTTCAGGTCCGACGCGATGGCCTTGCCGTGCACGCGGAGCGACTCGATCAGCTGGGCCAGGTGTTCGTCATTGGTCAGCACCGCCCCGCCGTCGCCGTAGCAGCCCAGCGGCTTGGCCGGGAAGAAGCTGGTGGTGGTGATGTCGGCCCATTTCAGCGGATGCTCGCCGTTGATGGTGCAGCCGAAGCCCTGGGCCGAATCCGAGATCAGTTTGAGGCCGTATTTGTCGCAGATGGCCTTGAGGGCCGGATAGTCGGCGGGCTGGCCGAACAGGTCGACGGCGATGACCACGCGCGGCTTCAGCCGGCCTTCCTTGATCGTCGCCTCGATGGCGGCCTCGAGATGGCCGGGGTCCATGTTGTAGGTCGTGGCGTCGACGTCGACGAAGACCGGCACGGCGTGGAACCACGGCACGATCTCGGCCGTGGCGGCGAAGGTGAACGAAGGCACGAACACGGCGTCGCCGTGGCCGATGTCCCAGGCCATCAGCGGCAGGGCCAGGGCGTCGGTGCCGTTGGCGCAGCCCAGGGCGTGCTTCGCCCGGCCGAAGGCGGCCAGGTCGGCCTCGAATTGACGCACCTGCGGTCCCATCACCCAGGCGCCGCCGACGACGGCCTCCTGCACCGCGGCCTCGATGGCCCCGTTCAGCCGCAGTCGCTGGGCCTGAAGGTCGATGAAGGAAATGGTCATGCCGGGGGTCTCCGTTGGCGCAGTCGGGGCCGCGCTCCCTAGCAAATCATCCGCCGTCCCGCCAAATCGGTTCGGGTCACTTCCCGTGACGGGTTGCAACGACAGCGTACGGCGCCGTATGCCCGTCGCATCATGACATCCGGCGTTCCCGCCGTCTTCCTCGATCGTGACGGCGTGCTGATCGAGGATTCCGGCTACCCCCATCTGGAAGACCATCTGCGCTTCACCCCCGGCGCCTGCGAGGCCGTGCGCCGACTGAACCAGCTCGGCTATCTGTGCGTCGTGGTGACCAACCAGTCCGGCGTCGCCCGCGGCCTGTTCACCGAAGCGCAGATGAAGGCCTTCAACGCCCTGCTGGTGCGCCGGATGGCGGCGAAGCAGGCCGTCATCGGCGCGGTCTACGCCTGCCCCTTCCACGCCGAGGCGCTGGACGAGCGCTACCGCCACCCCGATCATCCGGATCGCAAGCCCAATCCCGGCATGATCCTCCGCGCCGTCAAGGATCACCGCATCGATCCGGCGAAATCCTTCCTCATCGGCGACCAGGCCTCCGACCTCGAGGCCGCCCGCCGCGCCGGCATCCCGGGCTTCCGCTTCGAGGGCGGCAACCTCAATGATTTCGTAAAAGATCTGCTCGGCCATTGATGGAATTCGTCTGGCAGTGAATTACTCCGGGCCACGCCTCCCGGAGTCCCGCATGACCCAGACCTTCGCCGACCGCCGCTGGACCAGTTCCGACGGGCTCAGCCTGTACGCCCGCGACTACGCCGCCGCCTCCGGCGCGGCGAAACTGCCGGTGATCGCCATCCACGGCCTGACCCGCAACTCGGCCGACTTCGAGGCCATCGCCCCGCTGATCGCCCAGAGCGGCCGCCGGGTGCTGGCCGTCGACGTGCGCGGCCGCGGCCTGTCGGACCGCGCGCCTGATCCGATGACCTACCAGCCGCTCAACTACGCCCATGACGTGCTGGCTCTGATGGAGCAGGCCGGGATCGCCCGCGCCGTCTTCCTCGGCACCTCGATGGGCGGGCTGATCACCATGGCCCTGGCGGCGATCCGCTCGAAGGTCGTCGCCGCGGCCATCCTCAACGACATCGGCCCCGAGGTGGCGAAGGAAGGGCTGATGCGCATCGCCGCCTATTCCGGCCAGCCGGTCGACACCCCCGGCTGGGCCGAGGCCGCCGCCTATGTGAAGTCGATCAACGCCGTCGCCTTCCCCCACTACACCGACGCCGACTGGGACGCCTTCGCCCGCCGCACCTTCAAGATCGGCACCGAGGGCGCGCCGGTGCTGAACTACGACCCCGACATCGCCGTGCCGATCCGCGCCGCCGGGGCCAAGGCCCTGGTTCCCGCCCTGTGGCCGATGTTCGGGCGGTTGGCCAAGGCGCGGCCGGTGCTGCTGGTGCGCGGCCAGAACTCCGACCTGCTCAGCGAGGCCATCGCCGCCAAGATGAAGAAACGCGCCCCGAAGATGGACTATGTCGAGGTCCCCGGCGTCGGCCACGCCCCCATGCTCGACGAGCCCGAAGCCAAGGCGGCGATCTTCCCGTTCCTGGGCGAGCTGCCTTGAGCGGCCTGTTCATCCTGGCGCTCGTCGCCGGTTTCATCTGTCTGGGCGGCGCCTTTGCGGTGGCACTCTATCTCGACCTTCACGTTCGCGCCCAGAAGCAGTCAGGCTCCCTCCCCAAGTCGACCAGGACGTTGTTCAATGGGGTAATGACGCTCGATGCTACGGTGCTCTATGGTCCGGAGTATGTGGCGCTGGATCAGACCACACGGCGGTTGGTGCCGATCGTCCGCGTCCTCGTTCCGATGGCTTTTATCATCATCGCCGGCCTGATCGCCTGGGGTGGCCTGAGCCAGCCATAGCCGGTCAGTCCGGAACGTTGGCCTCCAGCTCGTCCAGCCACACCCGCGCGGTCGCATCCGACGGCGCGCGCCAGTCGCCGCGCGGCGACAGCGAGCCGCCGGTGACCACCTTGGGCCCGTTGGGCAGGGCCGAGCGCTTGAACTGCGAGGTCTGGAAGAAGCGGACGAGGAATTTGCGCAGCCAGTGTTTGATGGTCGCCAGGTCGTATTCGATCTTCTCGTCCTCCGGCGTCCCCGCCGGCCAGTGGCCCGTCCCGGCGTCCTTCCACGCCTGATGCGCCAGCCAGGCGACCTTCGACGGCTTCAGGCCGAAGCGGGTGATGTAGAACAGGAAGAAGTCGTTCAGGGCATAGGGCCCGACCGTCGCCTCGGTCGACTGGATCTTGCCGTCCTGCGCCGGCACCAGCTCCGGCGAGATCTCGGTGTCGAGGATGCCGCGCAGCACCGGCGCCGCGTCGGCCCCGACCAGTTCGCGGTCGGCCACCCAGCGGATCAGGTGCCGGATCAGCGTCTTCGCCACCCCGCCGTTGACGTTGTAGTGGCTCATATGGTCGCCGACGCCATAGGTGGCCCAGCCCAGCGCCAACTCCGACAGGTCGCCGGTGCCCAGCACGAAGGCTCCGTTCTGGTTGGCCAGCCGGAACAGATAGTCGGTGCGCAGCCCCGCCTGCACATTCTCGAAAGTGATGTCGTGGACCGGCTCGCCCTTGGCGAACGGGTGGCCGATGGCCTCGAGCATGGTCGTCGCCGTCGGCCGGATGTCGATCTCGGCCCCGGTCACGCCCAGCGCCTTCATCAGGGCCCAGGCGTTCGACCTCGTCCCCTCGGACGTGGCGAAGCCCGGCATCGTGTAGCCGAGGATGCCCGTGCGCGGCAGGCCCAGCCGGTCGAAGGCGCGGCAGGCGACCAGCAGGGCCTGGGTCGAATCCAGCCCGCCCGAGACGCCGATGACGATCTTCTCGCCATTTGTCGCCTTCATCCGCCGTATCAGCCCCTGCACCTGGATGTTGAAGGCCTCGTAGCAGTCCTGATCCAGCCGCGCCGGGTCGTCCGGCACGAAGGGGAAGCGGTCGAGGGGACGGATCAGGTCGGCCGACGGCCCCGGCCCCGGCCCGGCCTCGAACGGGATCACCGTGGCCGGCTCGCCCTCCAGCCGGGCGCAGTCGGCGAAGGTGCCGTTGCGCAGCCGGTCCAGCCCGATCCGCTCCACGTCGATATCGGCCACGGTCAGGTGACTCTCCATCGAGAAGCGCTCGCCGCTGGCCAGGCAGGCGCCCAGTTCGTGGATGATCGCCTGCCCGTCCCACGCCAGGTCGGTGGTGCTCTCGCCCCAGCCCGAGGCGGTGAAGACATAGGCCGACAGGGTCCGGGCCGACTGGCTGGCGCACAGCAGGGCGCGTTCCCCGGCCTTGCCGATGACGATGTTGGAGGCCGACAGGTTCAGCAGGATGCGCGCTCCCGCCAGCGCCGCGCGCGTCGACGGCGGCTGCGGGGCCCAGAAGTCCTCGCAGATCTCGACCGCGAAGACGAAGCCGGGCCGGTTCGCCGCCTCGAAGATCAGGCCGGGGGCGAAATCGACGGTCTCGCCGCCGAGCACGATCGCATCCTCGGACCGGCTCGCCGCCGGGGCGAACCAGCGCTTCTCATAGTACTCCCGATAGTTGGGCAGATAGGTCTTGGGCACGACCCCCAGCACCCCGCCCGAGCCCAGCGCCACGGCGCAGTTGTAGAGGGCGTCGCCGTTGCGCAGCGGCGCCCCGGCGACGGCGATCAGCCCGGCCGCGTCGGCCGCCTCGGCCACCCGCTCGATCTGCCGCTCGACCTCGTCCAGCAGCGCCCCCTGCATCAGCAGGTCGTCGATGGCGTAGCCGCTGAGGCTCAGCTCCGGAAACACGATCAGGTCCACGCCCCGCGCGCCCGCCTGCTCGATCAGGGCGATGTGCTCGTCGGCGTTGGCGACCGGATCGGCGGTGTGGACCACCGGCGTGGCCGCGGCGACGCGGACGAAGCCGTGGGCGGCGGGGCTGTGAAAGGCGTGGGTCTTGGGCATCTAAACTCCGCTCATCCCGGCGAAAGCCGGGACCCAGTGCTGTCCAGCGTGGCGCCGGCGCGTGGG
>NZ_JAVHLH010000076.1 GCF_031082345.1 Brevundimonas sp.
GGTCGGACCGCGCACGCCCTCGCCGCTGGGCGCGGGCGTGGCCGGCCAGGCGGGCTGTCGCGCCGGGGGCGGCCCATCGGCGTAGATCGGATAGCGCGGCTCGGACGGATAGCTCGCGCAGGCCGCCGTCAGGCTCATCGCCCCCAGCACCGCCAGCGCCTTCAGTCCCGCCCTGATCCCGACCATTCGCCCGCTCCTCAAACTCGAATCCGCCCCGCCGGACCAGACCCCGCAAACCGCGCCAAAGTTGGGCGGGAAGGTTAACGGGGCGTTGCCCGCGCCTCGCCCCGCGCCCGCTTACCCTTCCTTCGCCGTCCCCTCGACCAGCGGCACGAACCGCACCTCGGCCAGGCTCTCGCGCCGGAACGAGCCGTCCTCGAGGCTGACGTAGCGATGCAGCCGCTGCACCGAGCTGCGCCCCACCGGACACACCAGGATGCCGCCGGGCTTAAGCTGGTGCAGCAGTTCCGTCGGCTCGCCCGGCGCCGCCGCCGTGACCATGATCCGGTCGAACGGGGCCTGCTCGGGCCAACCCAGCCCGCCGTCGCCGTGCCGGGTGATGACATTGTCGATCTTCAGTTCCTTCAGCCGTCGCTCGGCCTCGGTCAGCAGGCTGCGATAGCGCTCCACCGAATAGACATAGCGCGCCAGCCGGCTCAGCACCGCCGCCTGATAGCCGCTGCCCGTGCCGATCTCCAGCACCCGGTGGCGCGGCTGCACGTCCAGCGCCTGGGTCATCAGGCCGACGATATAGGGCTGGGAAATGGTCTGGGCGCAGTCGATCGGCAGGGCCTGATCCTCCCACGCCTGATCGAGGAATTTCTCGTGCACGAACACCGCCCGGTCGATCGACTCCATCGCCGCCAGCACCCTGGGGTCGGTCACCCCCTGCTGGCGCAGACCGAGGATCAGACGTCCGGCGCGATCGTCGTTCAGCTTCATTCCGCCGCCACCGTCTTCGGCGGCGCCCCGCCCAGAAAGCCCTTCAGGTCGTGCACGCTCGGCATGTGGGTCAGGTCGATGTGCAGCGGCGTGACCGAGATCTTGCCCTCGTCCATGGCCCGCAGGTCGGTCCCGACCGGATGGTCCTGCCGGGTCCCGCGGAAGCTCATCCAGTAATAGTCCCGCCCCCTCAGGTCGGTGCGTTTGACCGCATGCATCTCGCCGAGATCGCGGAAGCCCTGCCGCGTCACCTCGATCTCGGTCACCTCGGCCGGCGGACGGTTGGGGAAGTTCAGGTTCATCACCACCCCGGCCTGCCACGGCTGCGCCAGCAGCCGGCTGATGATCGCCGGCGCATAGGCCTCCGCCGTGTCCCAGTGGGCCACCACGTCATCGTGGAACCGCTCCAGCGACTGGCTCAGGGCGATCGAGCGGATGCCGAAGGCCATGCCCTGCAGCGCCCCCGCCACCGTCCCGGAGTAGGAGCAGTCCTCGCCGACATTGTGCCCCCGGTTGACCCCCGACAGCACCAGATCGGGCCGCGCCGGCATCAGGTCGTTGACGGCCAGCACAACGCAGTCGGTCGGCGTCCCGGTCACCGCGAACCGCTTCTCACCCAGCGTATTGACCCGCAGCGGCTCGGTCAGGGTGATGCCCCGCCCCTTGCCCGACTGCTCGACCTGCGGCGCGCACACCCAGATGTCGTCCGACAGGGTCCGGGCGATCCGCTCCAGGCATTCCAGGCCCTCGGCCTCGACGCCGTCGTCATTGGTCAGAAGGATTCGCATGGGGCCTGACTAAAGCCTGCGCCGATGGCGCGCACCCGAAAAATCGGCGCTTGCCCCTCGGAAGCAACTTGTCATCCCGGACAGCGCGGAGCGCTGATCCGGGACGGACCGGCCCGTCGTCGTCCAGTCCCGGGCGGCCCGGAGGGCTGAACCGGGACCCGGGTCGGTTCAACGTTGGCCCCGGACGAGCTGCGCTCTCCGGGGCGACGACGAAAGCGGGACCACGCGTCCCGGCTCTCCGCTTCGCTTCGGCCGACAAGGAGTCCGGGCCTACCGCAGCACCTCGACCCGGTCGGCGAGGATCACCACGTCCTTGCGGCAGCCGTTGCTGATGTTCGAACCCTGCCAGTCGTGGGTCTGGGCCTGGTTGCGCTCGGCCCAGGCCAGGGTCCGGCCGGTGAACCGCACCTGCGAGCCCGAGATGTCGCCCGACGCCCGCTGCGCATTTCGCGGCAGGG
Organism: Brevundimonas sp.; assembly: GCF_031082345.1. GTDB lineage: Bacteria > Pseudomonadota > Alphaproteobacteria > Caulobacterales > Caulobacteraceae > Brevundimonas. The sequence goes on from NZ_JAVHLH010000076.1 coordinate 2,189, forward strand.
CCCCCGAGACGCAGGCGCGCGAACCGGGATTGCGCAGGTCGCGCTGCTCGCCGAACAGCTGGAACTCCTCGCCCGTCACCCGCACCCAGCCGGTGAACTCGCTCGCCGAGGCGTCGAACCCGGCGGGCGGCGGCGCAGTGTTGGTTGCGCTGGTGGCGCAGGCCGCGAGGGTCAGGGCGGCGGCGGTGAGGGCGACAAGGGTCTTCATGGGCTCAGGCTCCGACATGGGTGACGCCGCCCATATAGGGCAGCAGCGCGGAGGGAACGGCGATGCGCCCATCCGGCTCCTGATAGTTCTCCATGATCGCGACAAGCGTGCGACCGACCGCCAGGCCCGAGCCGTTCAGCGTGTGCACGAACTCGGTCTTCTTCTCCCCGGCCCGTTTGAACCGCGCATCCATGCGCCGGGCCTGGAAGTCCCCGCAGTTGGAGCAGGAGCTGATCTCGCGATACGTCCCCTGCGACGGCAGCCATACCTCCAGATCGAAGGTCTTCTTCGCCGAAAAGCCCATGTCGCCCTTGCACAGCAGCATCCGCCGATACGGCAGCTCCAGCTTCTCCAGCACCGCCTCGGCGCAGCGCACCATCCGCTCGTGCTCGGCCTCGGAGTCCTCCGGCCGGCTGATCGAGACCAGCTCGACCTTGTGGAACTGGTGCTGCCGGATCAGCCCGCGCGTATCCCGTCCCGCCGACCCCGCCTCGGCCCGGAAACACGGCGTCAGCGCCGTCAGCCGCATCGGCTCGGCCAGCTGCTCCTCCGGCAGGATCTGCTCGCGCACGAGATTGGTCAGGGAGACTTCGGCCGTGGGGATGAGCCAGCGCCGGCGCTCGCTCTCCTTCCAAGCTTGGGCCTCGGCCCACCCTTCAACATCGAATGCTGCGGCCTTCGCAGCATCTTCTGCTGACATATCTGCGATAAGCGCGCGGATGCCTTCCAGACGCCAAGCAAGCTTCGCATCAAAATCGGCGGTGTCGTAATAGACCCCGCGGAACAAATCCTCCTCGAACTTCGGCAACTGCCCGGTCCCGAACATCGCCTCGTCGCGGACCAGATACGGCGGATTGACCTCCAGATAGCCGTGCTCGGCCGTCTGCACGTCCAGCATGAACTGGCCGATGGCCCGTTCCAGCCGCGCCAGCCCGCCCTTCAGCACCGCGAACCGCGCGCCGCTCATCCGCGCCGCCGCCTCGAAGTCCAGCAACCCCAGCGCCTCGCCCAGATCGGCGTGATCCTTGGCCGGCCCGTCCCTGCGCGGCTCGCCCCACGGCTGCCCTACCAGCACGTTTCCCGCCTCGTCCTCGCCGTCCGGCACGTCGTCCGCCGCCAGGTTCTTCTGCGCCGCCAGCAACTCGCGCAGCTCTTTCCCGGTCTCCGCCTCGACGCTTTCGGCCGCCGCGATCTCGCCCTTCAGGCTCTCGACCTCGCCCTTCAGCCGCTCGGCCTCGGCCATATCCTTCTTCGCCATCGCCGCGCCAATCAGCTTCGACGCCGCATTGCGCTTCGCCAGCGCCTCCTGCCCGGTCGTCTGGGCGGTGCGAAGTTCGCGGTCCAGGCCGAGGATGCGGTCCACCAGTTCGCGGGCTTCCGCCTCCGGCATTCCGCGCGACGACCACCCGCTGACGAAGGCGGCGGGATTGTCACGGATGGCGCGGATGTCGTGCATGGTCGGTCTCGGTTCGGGGAGCGCCTGCTCTAACCCCCGCCGCGGATTCCGCCAACCCGCGTCTCCTCCCCGTTCGCGCTTGCGAATGGGGAGGGGGACCGCGAAGCGGTGGAGGGGCTGGTGGCGGAGTTGCGGTCGTGCGGCTTAACCGCCCCTCCGTCTCGCCGGCTATCGCCGTCGATCCACCTCCCCATCGCTACGCGACAGGGAGGAGACGGGATCACCCCCGCCCGTGCCGCACGAACACCCGCGTCTGCCCGGACCGCAGCACCAGCAGCGTATCGAACGGCGCCTTCCTCCCGTCCGGCGTCTCCATCCCCGGCGACCCCAGCGGCATCCCGGGCGCCGCCAGGCCGATCGCCGCGGGCCGCTCGGCCAGCAGCCGCACCACGTCCGCAGCCGGCACATGGCCCTCGATCGCATAGCCGTCGATCACCCCGGTGTGGCATGACGCCAGCGCATCGGGCAGGCCACGGGCCCGGCGAACCGTCCCCGGATCGGCCACCACATGCACCGCCACCGTGAAGCCGGCCTGCCGCATGTGCGCTGCCCAGCCTTCGCAGCAGCCGCAGGTCGGCGACTTGTACACCGCCAGCGCCCGGCTCCCCCGCGTCTGCGCCCGCGCGCTCCCGCCGAAGCCCAGGGCGGCGGCGGAGGCGATGAGAAACCGGCGGCTGAGGGTCGGCATGGTCGTTCCCCTTGCGAGTAATCCGTGATCCTACGGGCGGTTTGAACGTCGGACCATCCCGTGCGCCTGCGACCTGGCGTCCACCGAAGACGTTTGCTGCGCTGCAAATCCGCGTCCAGTCCTCACACTTTCAACGGCCAACCCGCTGTTTTCGCTGCGGACGTCCGCTTCGCCAGCGTCATGAACGCGCCGCAGGAAGCCGGCGCCGTAGACTGCCGACCGGATCTTTGACAACCGAATCCCCGCCGCGCCGCGACAGACGCCCCGGTCGATCCGAACGGTTCGGACGGTCCGGACGGTCCGGACGGTTCGGACGGTGTTTTTCGATTTTTACCCGGGTAAAACCTGCCCGCCCCTAGATCAGCCCCGCCATCGGCGAGCTGGCGCTGGCGTACATCCGCCGCGGCATCCGCCCGGCCAGATAGGCCTCCCGCCCCGCGATCACCGCATGCTTCATGGCGCTGGCCATCAGGATCGGATCCTTCGCCCCGGCGATGGCTGTGTTCATCAGCACCGCGTCGCAGCCCAGTTCCATGGCGATGGTGGCGTCCGAGGCGGTGCCCACCCCCGCGTCGACCAGCACCGGCACGCCCGCCTGCTCGACGATCAGCCGGATGTTGACCCGGTTCTGGATGCCCAGTCCCGAGCCGATCGGCGCCGCCGCCGGCATGATGGCCGCAGCCCCGGCCGCCTCCAGCCGCTTCGCCATCACCACGTCGTCGGTGCAATAGACCATGACGTCGAAGCCGTCCTTGACCAGCAGGTCCAGCGCCCTGAGCGTCTCGACCATGTCCGGATACAGGTGCGCCGTGTCCGACAGCACCTCCAGCTTGACCAGGTTCCAGCCCCCGGCCTCGCGCGCCAGCCGCAGCGTCCGCACCGCGTCCTCGCCGGTGAAACAGCCGGCGGTGTTGGGCAGGAAGGTGAACCGGTCGGGCTTCACATGATCGACCAGCATCGGCTGCGACGGATCGCTCAGATTGACCCGGCGCAGGGCCACGGTGACGATCTCCGCCCCCGCCGCCTCGGCCGCCGCCGCGTTCTGGGCGTAGTCGGCGTATTTGCCGGTGCCGACGATCAGCCGGCTGTTGAACGTCCGTCCGGCGACGGTCCAGGTGTCTGTGGGCGTGGTCATGGCGGCGTCTTAGCCCCCGCCGACGAACTGCACCAGTTCGACCCGGTCCCCCTCGGCCAGCGCCGTCGTCGCATGCAGCGACCGCGGCACGATCTCCAGATTGCGCTCCACGGCCACCTTCCTCACGTCCAGCCCCAACTCCTCGACTAGGGCCAGAACCGTCGTCGCCGAAACCACCCGCGGTTCGCCATTGACCTGAATGCGCATGACGCTACGTCAATCTCTTGCGGCGGACGGTTTGATTACCGCCACGCCTCAGCTAAAAGGCCGCTCCGATTCCGCGCGGCCGGATGTCATAATCTCGAGCGAATGCCCGAAACCCCCGTCCTCTACGTCCTGAACGGCCCGAACCTCAACCTGCTTGGGGTGCGCGAGCCCGACATCTATGGCCGCGAGACCCTGGCCGACGTCCAGGCCCTGTGCGAGGCCGCCGCCGCTTCCGCGACCGTGGTCTTCCGCCAGACCAACCACGAGGGCGAACTGATCGACTGGGTCCAGGAGGCCCGCGAGAAGGCCTCCGCCCTGGTCCTCAACCCCGCCGGCTACGGCCACACCTCGGTGGCCCTGCTGGACGCCCTGAAGACCCTGACGATCCCGATCGTCGAATGTCACCTGTCCAACCCGGCGGCGCGCGAGCGCTTCCGCCACCGCTCCTATGTTTCGCCGGTCGCGGCCGGCGTGGTTTCGGGCTTCGGCCCGTTCAGCTACGAACTGGCCGTCAAGGCCGCTCTCCGGCTGGCGCAGGAACACCGCGCCGCCGCCGACCGTTCGGTTTAGAAGGTAATACGAGGCACCCATGGCCGATCCCAAGACGTCCGCGCCCAAGCTCAAGAACGACGAAATCGACACCGCCCTGGTGCGCGGCCTCGCCGACATCCTGAACGACACCGACCTGACCGAGATCGAGGTCGAGCGCGGCGATCTGAAGATCCGCGTCGCCCGCGAGGTCACCGTGGCCGCGCCGATGCAATACGCTCCGGCGCCCGCCGTCCATGCGCCTGCGCCCGCGCCGTCGGCCGCCGCTCCCGCCTCCATGCCGTCCGATCCCGCCACCATCGTCGCCAAACAGGGCGAAGAGGTGAAGTCGCCGATGGTCGGCACCGCCTATCTGCAGGCCTCGCCGGAAGCCCCCCCGTTCATCGCCCCGGGCGACAAGGTCAAGAAGGGCCAGACCCTGCTGATCGTCGAGGCCATGAAGACCATGAACCCGATCCAGGCCCCCCGCGACGGCGTCGTCGTCGAGGTGCTGGTCGGCGACGCCCAGCCGGTCGAGTTCGGCGAAGCCCTCGTCCTGCTTGAGGCCTGATCCGGTGTTCACCAAGGTCCTCATCGCCAACCGCGGCGAAATCGCCCTGCGAATTCACCGCGCCTGCAAGGAGATGGGCATCTCCACCGTCGCCGTGCACTCCGAAGCCGACCGCGGCGCCATGTGGGTGCGGCTGGCCGACGAAAGCGTCTGCATCGGCCCCGCCCCGGCGGCCAAGAGCTACCTCAACATCCCGTCGATCATCGCGGCGGCCGAGATCACCGGCGCCCAGGCCATCCACCCCGGCTACGGCTTCCTGTCCGAGAACGCCCGCTTCGCCGAGATCGTCGAAGCCCACGGCATGACCTTCATCGGGCCCAAGCCCGAGCACATCCGGGTCATGGGCGACAAGATCACCGCCAAACAGACGGTGCTCGAGGCCGGCATCCCCTGCGTCCCCGGCTCGGCCGGCGAGGTCGAGACCGTCGAGGCGGCCATCGCGGCCTCGAAGACCATCGGCTTCCCCCTGATCGTCAAGGCCGCCGCGGGCGGCGGCGGACGCGGCATGAAGGTGGCCCTGACCGCCGACGACCTGGTCGAGGCCGTCCAGACCGCCCAGTCGGAAGCCCTCGCCGCCTTCGGCAACGGCGCCGTCTATATGGAGCGCTATCTCCAGAAGCCGCGCCATATCGAGCTCCAGGTCATCGCCGACAGCCACGGCAATGTCGTCCACCTCGGCGAACGCGACTGCTCGCTGCAGCGGCGCCACCAGAAGGTGCTGGAAGAAGCCCCCTCTCCCGCCCTGTCGGCGAAAGAGCGCACCGCCATCGGCGAGACGGTCAACAAGGCCATCGCCGCCATCGGCTACCTTGGCGTCGGCACCATCGAATTTCTCTGGGAAGACGGGGAGTTCTTCTTCATCGAGATGAACACCCGGCTGCAGGTCGAGCATCCGGTGACGGAGATGATCACCGGCGTCGATCTGGTGCGCGAGCAGATCCGCATCGCCGCCGGCCTGCCGCTGTCCTTCACCCAGGCCGATGTGAAATTCACCGGCCACTCGATCGAATGCCGGATCAACGCCGAGAACGCCGAGACCTTCACCCCCTCGCCCGGCACCATCACCGACTTCCACGCCCCCGGCGGCTTGGGCGTGCGGCTGGATAGCGCCATCTACGCCGGCTATTCGATCCCGCCCTATTACGACAGCCTGATCGGCAAGCTGATCGTGCACGGCCGCGACCGCGAGGAGTGCATCGCCCGCCTCAAGCGCAGCCTGAACGAGATGGTCATCGGCGGCATCGACACCACCATCCCCCTGTTCCAGAAGCTGCTGGCCGAGCCCGACATCCTGTCCGGCGACTACGACATCCATTGGCTGGAGAACTGGGCCAAACGCCAGAAGGGCGACGCCTGACGCGGTGGAAGAGCCCGGCTTCAGCGCCAGCGGCCCCTTCGGCGGTTTCGGCCCCGACGAACTGCTGAACTGCTACGTCAACGGCGTCTTCCCGATGGGCGAGGGGCGCGACGACCCGCGGATTTTCCTGGTCGAGCCCGAGCGCCGCGGCGTCATCCCGCTGGACGGCTTTCGCATCCCCAGCCGGCTCAGGCGGACGGTCCGGAACGAACCCTTCGAGGTCCGGGTCGACACCGCCTTCACGGCGGTGCTGGACGCCTGCGCCGCGCCCGGGCCGGGCCGGGAGGACAGCTGGATCAACAATCCCATCCGCCGCCTCTACGTCGAGCTGATGGGCCGCGGTCACGTCCATTCGATCGAGTGCTGGCGCGACGAACGCCTCGTCGGCGGCCTCTACGGCGTCACCCTGGGCGGCGCCTTCTTCGGCGAGAGCATGTTCAGCCGCGAGCGCGACGCCTCCAAGGTGGCGCTGGTCCACCTGGTCGCCCGGCTGAAGCGCGGCGGCTGGCGGCTGCTGGACGCCCAGTTCCTGACCGCCCACCTGACCCAGTTCGGGGCCGTGGAAATGCCGCAGGCGGCCTATCTGAGAGTGCTCAAGGCCGTCCGGCCGCTGCAGCCTGACACGCGCGCGCTGTTCGAGCCGATGAGCGGCGCGGACGCCGTCGCCTACGCCTTACAGCCGACCACCCAGGCGTCGTAGATCGGGTGCTGGAGGCCGTTGACGGCCGGCGCCGAGGCGAACATCCAGCCGCGGAAGATCTGGCGCGGGTCCGCCGGCTGCAGAACCCCCCGCGGTTGAATGCTGACCTCCAGATAGGCGATCGAATCCTCGACCAATTCATCCGGGGCGGAGACCTCGCAGGCCCGTGCGGTGAAGATCAGCGTCTTCTGGAATCGCACCGGCCGGCCGCCGACCTCGACTTCGAACCGCATCCGTTCAGCGGTGATCTTGTCGACAGCCTCGACGATCGCGACCCGCCGACGCTGGCGCCGTCCGGGCGGCGGCGGCGGTTCGGTCGGGGCCTCGACGCGCGCTTCGGCCTCTTCCTCGGCCTCAGCTTCGTCCTCTTCCGCGGCCGGCGCCTCGGCCACGACGATCACCGGAGCCGGCGGCGTGATGGCGACCGGCCGGGTGGGCGCGGGCTCGGCCTCCGGCGCAGGCTCTTGCGGCACGGGCCGCGGGGGGTCCGGGAGCGGGATCGGGATTGGCGCCGGCGTCGGCTGCCGATTCAGATCCGCAGTCGGACTCGGCGCCGGCTGGGCGTCCTGCGGCACGTCGTTCAGCGCGGACGCGACGACCGCGCCCGACGCCAGCAGCGCCAGCGCCGTCACGCCTGCGAGCATCGCGTGCTTGCGCTTCATTCGGGACGCCAGGACTCATAGTCGCCGGTGGCGGCGGGGCGATGGCCGTCGGCTGCCAGCGATCCCTGCGGTCGCCAGGCCATGGGCGTTCCGGTCAGGTTCGGCAGGTGATCCTTCTCCCAAGCACGACGCGGCAGCGGTTGCTCGGTGGGCGGCTCGTCGAAGGTGTAGTGCAGCCATCCGTGCCACTCCGGCGGCACCTTCGAAGCGTCGGCATAGCCATTGTAGACCACCCAGCGCCGGCGGCGGCCGTCATAGCTGGTGTTGTCACGGGACAGGTAATAGCGATTGCCGAACTCGTCCGAGCCGACCAGGTCGCCGCGTTTGGCGATGGTGAACAGGGTGCCGAGGGTCGCGCCGCTGGTCCAGCCGAAGATCTTGCCTAGCACGTCGGAATTCCACTCATTCGGGTCGCGCGGGGGAGGCTGGCGACATCGGCCGATCATAGAAAGCCGGAGGCGCTGCGTCCAGCGCGCCGGGATAGCCGCCGATCTCAACATCTTGGGGGTAACCCGCCTCTCGTACGCCAGATTTATTGCGAAAGCCGTGAGGAGGGTTAGACTCGGCCCAGCCCTGTCGAGACCGCTCATGCGACCGCCGTTCCGTTTCGCCCTGCTGGCCGCCCTCGCCCGCCGTTCTGCGCGCGAGATCGAGCGAGCCGACCGACTCACGCGGGCTCAAGCCCCTGACAGCTGGCCCGACGCCCAGGTCGAGGCCTGGCTGGACTGGGCCGAGGCCGAAGGATTCGTCGCGCAGGGCGACGATCCGCTCGCCGAGGCGGCCGCGGCATTTGCACGGAGGCTGGGACTCAAGGGCGATGCGGGCGGCGAACTGGCGGCCGGTCTGTTGCTGGGCGTCGCCACCCCTGCCGTCGCCTGCTCCGTCATGCCGGGCTGGCTGGATCTCGCCGATCCCGCCGCCGGCAGGCGGCTCGCCGCCGAAATGGGTCGCCGCCGGGCCGGCCGGCTGGCGTCGAGCGCCGTCGTAGCCGCCGCCGCCTCGCTTCAGACGGTCGCGGACGCGGTCAGCCGCTGCG